>JBASJP010000275.1:0-3730 GCA_049655345.1 Moraxellaceae bacterium | reverse complement strand
TGACCCGGACCAAGCTACGCACCCTTATCGGGCTGTTCAAGGAAGCAGGAGGTGAGGCCATGGAAGTCGCCACCGCAACAGAAAAACCTGATGTGGTCCGATATCTGGGCCAGCTGACAACCCAGTTTGACCTGGAAGCATCCCAGGGAAGCGACTTTCATGGTCCCCACATTCCATGGATTCAGCTGGGACGATTTCCGCCGCTGCCGGCAGAATGCCGCCCCGTCTGGCGGCGATGGATATCCGGGGAGGAAGCCGTATGAGCCAGTATTTTTATGTGCACCCTGACAATCCACAGGCACGCCTGATCAAGCAGGCCGTCGGCATGATCCAGGAGGGCGCTGTCATTGCCTATCCTACCGATTCTGCCTATGCACTGGGTTGCCACATCGGCGACAAGGCGGCCATGGAGCGCATTGTCCGCTTGCGTGAACTGGACGAGCGCCATAACTTCACACTGCTTTGCCGCGACCTCTCTGACATTGCCACCTATGCCAAGGTCGACAATGCCACTTACCGGTTGCTCAAGACCCACACACCCGGTGCGTATACCTTCATCCTGACGGCGACCAGCGAGGTCCCCAAGCGCTTGCTGCATCCCAAGCGCAAGACCATCGGCATCCGGGTACCAGAGCATGCCATCAGCCAGGCGCTCCTTGCCGAGCTGGGCGAACCTTTGCTGACATCCACCCTGCAACTTCCCGGCGACGAGTATCCCCTGAATGATCCGGAGGAGGTACGCGAGCGTGTGGGTTCACGCCTGGACCTCATCATTGATGGTGGCTTTGGCACACTGGAGCCAACAACCGTGGTGGATCTCAGTGGTGACAGTCCGGTTGTCCTGAGGCAGGGCAGGGGCGATCCGGCCCCGTTTCTGTAGCTCCTCGCGCTAGGATCAGGCAGCCCCAGAGTCCTGGACGGGTTCCCGGACCGGGCCGCCACCCTTTGCCCATGCTTTTTTCCCGTGTTGTCGATATACTTGCCGGCTGATTTGCCAGCCCGACAAGTCCGTATCCAAGTCTGTCGTCAAAGGAGTCCCACTTGAGTTCCATCGCCTCTCAGCAACGTGTTTTGTCCGGCATGCGCCCGACAGGCCGTCTGCATCTCGGTCACTACCATGGCGTACTCAAGAACTGGGTGAAACTGCAGTATGAATATGACTGCTTCTTCTTCGCGGCTGACTGGCATGCGCTGACCACTGCCTATGAGAATCCCCAGGGCATTCAGCAAAGCGTGTTTGAAATGGTGGTGGACTGGCTGGCGGCGGGTGTAAACCCCAACAATGCCAACATTTTTGTGCAGTCACAGGTGCCTGAGCACGCCGAACTTCATCTGCTGCTCTCGATGATGACACCCCTGAGCTGGCTGGAGCGCGTCCCGACCTACAAGGACCAGCAGGACAAGCTCAAGGATCAGGACCTGTCCACCTACGGTTTTCTGGGTTACCCGCTGCTGCAGAGTGCGGACATCCTGATCTACCGCGCAGGACTGGTACCGGTAGGCGCAGACCAGATTGCCCATGTCGAGATCACCCGTGAGGTGGCACGCCGCTTCAACCATCTTTACGGGCGTGAGCCCGGCTTCGAGGAAGCGGTCGAAGCGGCCATCACCAAGATGGGCAAGAAGTCCGCTAAGTTGTATGCCGATCTTCGCCGGCGCTATCAGGAGTCGGGCGATGACGATGCCCTGGCAACGGCACAGGCACTGGTCAAGGACCAGCAGAACATTACCCTTGGTGACAAGGAGCGTCTTCTCGGCTCACTGGAAGGCTCAGGCAAGATCATTCTGCCCGAGCCACAGGCCCTGCTGACGCCGGCCTCCAAGATGCCGGGCCTGGACGGTCAGAAAATGTCCAAGTCCTACGGCAACTTCATTTCCCTGCGCGAACTGCCGGATGATGTGGATGCCAAGATCCGCAAGATGCCGACAGACCCGGCGCGTGTCCGTCGTCATGATGCAGGCAATCCGGATGTCTGCCCCGTATGGCAGCTGCATGAAGTCTATTCGGACGATGCAACAAAGCAGTGGGTACAGCAGGGATGTCGTTCCGCCGGTATCGGCTGCATTGAGTGCAAGAAACCGGTAATTGATGCTGTAAATGCGGAACTGGCCCCCATGCGTGAACGCGCACGGGAGTTTGAAGACAGCCCGGACCTGATTCGCAGCATTCTGGAACGTGGTGCTGAAACGGCTTCTGCCATCGCGGAAGACACACTGCGTGATGTACGTGCGGCCATGGGCCTGGCGTATCGCTAGGACTTGCTGCCGGACGGCGCAGGCCAAAATGGGCTTTATTCACCGCTGTGAAGCGGTACAGAGGGCAAGATGAGCAAAACCCCACAGGACGACGAAAGGGTACTCGCAGCACTCGCTGACATTCAGGCGGAGACGGACATTGCCGTCGCCGAGCAGGCTGCCGGCTCTCTGGCCACGGATACAGCGGCTGCCGAGCCCCCTCCACAACAACAGGAAATGCCTTTTGCCCTGGTCTATGGCCAGGCGTTCATGAAGCTGCCTGATGATCTCTACATTCCACCCGATGCCCTTGAGGTTTTCCTTGAGGCCTTCGAGGGCCCGCTGGACCTTCTGCTCTACCTGATCCGTCGCCAGAATCTCGATATTCTTGATATTCCGGTCGCAGAAATAACCAAACAGTACATGGCGTATGTCGAGATGATGCACGCCATCAACATGGAGCTGGCGGCCGAGTATCTGGTAATGGCCGCCGTGCTGGGCGAGATCAAGTCCCGCTCGCTGTTGCCGCGCCCTAAAACCGAGGATGGTGAGGAAGAGGGCGATCCGCGCGCCGAACTCATTCGTCGCCTGCAGGAATACGAGCGCTTCAAGAAGGCCGCCGCCGATCTGGAAGAAATGCCCCAGGAAGGACGCGACTTCTGGGCAGTCCAGGCAGCCGGACCAGAATACACTCGGGAAAAAGAGCTGCCGCAGGTTGATCTTCGCGAGGTATTGCTTGCCCTGCAGGATGTATTGCGCCGTGCAGACCTTTTTGAGAGTCATCAGGTTTCAAAGGAAACCCTGACCCTGCGCGAGAAAATGGCGCAGGTGCTCGAAATGCTGAAGGGCCGTGAGTTTCTTCCATTTGTGTCGTTGTTCACGCTGGAAGAAGGGCGCCTTGGCGTCGTGGTGACATTCATGTCCATTCTTGAACTGGTCAAGGAAGGCATTATTGATCTGGTACAGACCGAGTTTATGGGTCCGATCCATGTAAAGGCGAGGGCGCAGCAGGCCGAAGGCAATGGTTATGACCTTGCCGAGCTGCAGGATGAAGGCCCCGAAGATGCTTTTGAAGAACCACCTGCCGAGGCGGCTACCGATAGCCCGCAGGATCTGGGTGACGATTATTGGGATGAAGATGCCGGTGAAAGCGACTTCTCGGCAGAAGGGGATTGAACGTGGATGCCGTGCTTCTTAAAAAGATTCTGGAAGGCGCAATTTTTGCAGCCGGTCAGCCGCTGAGTCTGGAGCAGCTCGGCCTGCTGTTTGATGAAGAAGGGCGCCCGAGCAACAGCGACATGCGCGCTGTGCTGGACGAGCTGAAAGCAGACTATGCCGAGCATGGCATCGAGCTCAAGGAAGTTGCGTCGGGATTCCGCTTCCAGGTGCGCCAGGAAACCGGCCCCTGGGTCAGTCGCCTATGGGATGAAAAACCGTCACGTTACTCGCGAGCACTGCTGGAGACACTGGCACTGATTGCCTATCGCCAGCCCAT
>JBASJP010000274.1:0-8995 GCA_049655345.1 Moraxellaceae bacterium | reverse complement strand
GACCAATACCTGCGGTGGTACGGTGACGGGTGCAACGGCGGGCAGTGGAACGCTGTCGCTCAGTGGCGGCACGATTCCTGCCAGTGGCTCCTGTCTGGTACGCGTCAATGTCACGAGTGCGGATACGGCGCAGTACATCAATTCGACCGGTACGGTGACGACGACAAATGCGGGCACCTTCGGTCCTGTCAGCGCCACGTTGAATGTGCTGGCTCCACCGCTGATCACCAAGGATTTCAATCCCGATGCAATCGGGACGGGAAACGGCACCAACGCCAACAAGTCCGTGCTGACGATAAGCCTGAGTAATCCAACGACAGCAACGGTAGCGCTGACAGGGGTCGGGCTTGTTGATAATTTTCCGACCAATCTTCGCGTTCATGGCGATCTGGTGCTATCCAATACCTGTGGCGGCACCCTTACCGATCAGGGTGGCGGGGGGATTGCCACAAACGATACCGGCATCATTCTGTCCGGGGTGACGCTTAATCCCAACGCCAGTTGTGTCATCACCATTCGCGTATACAGTGCAACGGCAGGAACCTATACCAATACAACCAATGCCGTGACGTCTGCCAATGGTGGGACTGGTACAACGGCATCAGCAGTGCTGACGGTCAATCAACCGGAGGTGTTGAAAGCTTTCTCGGTCAGTCCGATTGCGGTGGGAGGAACATCCGTACTGACACTGACATTGCGTAACCCAACCGGCACTGCCATGACCCTGGCTGCCGTAACTGACACCTATCCGACGGGCATGACCAATACGGCTGTGCCTGGAGTGACTCAGACTGGCTGCGGCACGCCGACGATTACTGCGGCAGCCAATGGTGGCTCGATTGCCGTCAGTAACGCCACGATTCCGGCTCGCAGTGGAGGTGCAGGCAGTTATGGTATCTGTACGATCACCGTCAATGTCACGGCGACGCAGACAGGCACCAATACCATCCCTGTCGGAGGCCTGACTGTTTCCGGTGGTGGCTCCAACGGTACGGCGGCATCGGCCCAACTGGTGGTGTATACCCGCCCGTCCGTACTGAAGACGTTTACACCGGATGTCATCCTGCCGGGCGCAACGTCCCGCTTGGCCATCACGCTGACCAATGACAACAGTGTGGATGCAACAGGGGTATCTTTTACTGATACCTATCCTTCGGGTCTTGTGAATACTGCCGCGCCAGCGATCAGCAACACCTGTGGTGGTACTGCCACAGGCGCCGCCAATGGCACATCCTTAAGCCTGACCGGCGCCACCATTCTGGCCAACAGCTCGTGCCGGGTTGAGATCAATGTCACCAGTAATACGGCCGGTAACTATCTGAACAACACAGGGCTGGTGAATACCGCGAATATCGGCAGTGGCATTGCCAGCGAAGACGCGCTGACAGTGATGGCGCCACCAGCAGTGGCCAAGGCCTTCAGTCCCGTCAGTGTGCTGGTGAATCAGGTCAGTGTGCTGACCATCACGCTGACCAACAGTAACAGTCTGGCTATTACGGGGGTGTCGTTCACTGATACCTATCCGGCAGGCCTCGTGAATGACACAACACCCAATGTCACGACCTCCTGCGGTGCCGGTGTCGTTTCCGCCAGTGCCGGTGGCAATTCCGTTGCGCTGTCTGGCGGCACGATTTCCGCTGCCAGCAGTTGCACCGTGTCCGTGCGTGTTCGCAGTGCCAGTGCCGGAACGTACAACAATACAACCGGTGCGGTCACAACGGCCAATGCGGGCAACGGCTCCGCCGCCAATGCCACGTTGACGGTCACACGGCCGATGCCGGTGCTGACCATGCTGAAGTTGTCTGCCGTCCTGTCCGACCCGGTCAATGGCGCGACCTTCCCCAAGGCCATTCCTGGTGCGCTGGTGTCCTACACGCTTCGGCTGACCAATACCGGCCCTGGTACGGTGGATAACAATACGCTGGACGTGATTGACCCGTTGCCTGCAGAAGTAGATGTCTATCTTGGTGATCTCGGCGGTCCCGGTGGCGGAGGCCCGGTCTTCTTTGTGAATGGCAGTCCGACAAGTGGCCTGACCTGGACCTACAGCGGCCTGGGCAATGCGCTGGATGATCTTGAGTTTTTCAGTGTTGCCGATGGCTGGAATTATGTGCCGGTGCCGGATGTGAATGGCTTTGATACCAATGTCAGGCGCATCCGGATGCGACCAAACGGTGCGATGAATGCGGCCGGTGGTGGTAACCCGTATGTCGATTTTATCTTCCGTGTGCGGGTGAAGTAGCGACGTTGTTAGCTGACGTTTTTAGCCAAGGTTATCTGCGTTGTCATTTGCACACCTGCATAAAAAAGCCCGCATGAATGCGGGCTTTTTTATGCAGGTGTTGCCGGACCGTCAGGACAGGCGCATGCCCAGCATTTCACCCATGCGGGTGGTGGTGCCTTCCTTGAACTTCACGTCCCATGCGGCCGCATCCGGACCAAACACGACGATGGCAGTGGAGCCCAGACGGAATCGCCCGATTTCTGCTCCTTTCTCCAGCACAATCGGCTCGCGTGGCGTGGTGCTGTAGTTGGTGATACGCACGCCGGGCTTCACTGGCGCCACGACACCCGCCCACACGGTTTCGATGCTGGCCACAATCATCGCGCCAACCAGCACCACCGCCATGGGGCCGATCTCGGTGTCAAAAATGGCAACGACACGCTCATTGCGTGCAAACAGGCGGGGCACATTTTCAGCGGTGCGTGTATTCACCGAAAACAGGTCGCCCGGTACAAACACCATCTCACGCAGCGTGCCGGTAAACGGCATGTGCACGCGGTGATAATCCTTTGGCGAAAGATAGACAGTGGCAAACTGTCCGCCTTCAAACGCTTTCGCACGTTCCTTGTCACCGCCGAGCAGTTCGCAGAGGCTGTAGTAGTGCCCCTTGGCCTGAAACACGATATCGCCCTGGATCGGGCCCAGCTGGGAAATGGCGCCGTCGGCCGGGCAGACAATGCTGGCCGGATCGGCATTAACCGGGCGTGCTCCCGGTTTGAGCGCACGCGTAAAGAACGCATTGAAGTTTTCATAGGCCAGCGGGTTTTCTTCCACAGCCTCGCTCATGTCTACCTGGTAGCGGCGCGCAAAGAAATCAATGAACGTATTCTTGATGAGGGGCGAGCGGGACTCCGCCAGCCAGCCCACGGCGCGCGACAGCTGGTGTTGCGGCACAAAATACTGGGGCAGGGTAAGGAGTTTGTCGCGGGTTTCAGGCGTCATCATGGCGTCTCGGAAAATTGGGGAGTCCTCTGCGTGGGAGAGGTGGTCCGGGTGCGGTCAGGCAGTGCGTTCAGGAAGGCCGTGAGGCTCGGCGTTAAGGATGCTCAGGTCTCAACCGGCGTATCAGACCGGTTGCCCCATTCGCTCCACGAGCCGGCATAGCCTTTCAGTTTTTCAAAACCAAGCAGCTTGCCGACCAGATAGGTAAAGCCGGAGCGATGGTGTGTCTGGCAATGGGTAATGACGGTCTTGTCGCCGGTGATGCCAATGGCTGCCAGCTCTGCACGAACCTCGTCCAGTGGCCGCACGCGCAGGGCGTTGGCGCGGTCCATGGCACGTGTCCACTCATAGTGTTGTGCCCCGGGTATGTGGCCGCCACGCTGGGCCAGGATACGGGTGCCGGCATATTCCTCGGGCGAACGTGCATCCCATATCACATGATCGGCATCGCGGAGGTGAGCCAGTACATAGTCGGCGTCAGCAACAGGTGCGGCCTGCAGGGAAACGACCGCCTGTGATGGTGTTGCCGCATTCGGCGTGTTTTCCACCGGCAGACCGGCGGCCAGCCAGGCGTGAATGCCGCCGTTAAGGTAAGAGTAGTGACGGTGGCCAATGGCATCCAGCGTCCAGATGAAGCGCCCGGCCCAGCCACCACCCTCATCGTCATAGACCACTACGTGCGTGTCCGGCGTCAGGCCCATTGCAGAGAAGGCTTCGATCAGGCGTTCCACGGGCGGCAGGCGTCCCGGTGCGGGCAGCTCGCCGGACACCAGCTGCTTGCCGTTCACCAGAATGGCCCCCGGCACATGCGCCTGCTGGTACACAGACTCCTTGCCCAGGTCGACGATGAGCAGGTTGGCATCCTGCAGGTGGGCGTTCAGCACTTCAGGTTCGAGCAGCAGGGGCAGCGACATGAGTTAAAGCCTCGCGGAATTCTGGCACGGATTGTAAAGCACTCAGGCGCCAGCAGAAACCGGCGCAGACGGGATGGTGAATACGGTATGGCGATAAGCGCCCTGCTTGATTACGCTGTCAGCACTACGGAGGACGTTCATGCATACCCTGTTTCCCGATATCCATCCCTATGCCACCCACCGCCTGCCCGTCGCTGCACCGCATGTGCTGTATGTGGAAGAGTGCGGTAACCCTGGTGGCCTGCCAGTGCTCTTCCTCCACGGCGGGCCGGGTGCCGGGTTCCAGCCCTGGAATCGACGCTTCTTCGATCCCGAGCGTTACCGCATCGTGCTGTTTGATCAGCGTGGCTCAGGGCAGTCGACCCCGCATGCCCATCTGGATGGCAACACCACACAAGCGCTGGTTGAAGACATCGAAACCCTGCGCCGCTTTCTGGGTATCGAGCGCTGGGTGGTGTTTGGCGGCTCGTGGGGCTCCACGTTGGCGCTGGCCTATGCCGAGTCGCATCCGGAGCATGTGGTTGGCCTGATCCTGCGCGGCATTTTCCTGTGCCGTGACCAGGACATCCGCTGGTTTTATCAGGATGGTGCCAGTCATGTGTACCCGGATTACTGGGAGGACTATGTCAGGGTTATTCCTGCGGCAGAACGTCATGACTTTGTGCAGGCGTTCTACAGGCGACTGACCGGCACCGACGAAATTGCCCGCATGGCGGCAGCAAAGGCGTGGTCGGTATGGGAGGGGCTGTGTGCCACGCTAAAACCGAATGCGAGCGTGGTGGATCATTTTTCCGATCCGCACATTGCCATGGCGCTGGCACGCATTGAGTGTCACTACTTCATCAACCAGTCATTCATGCGCCCAAACCAGCTGATTGAGGATGCCCACAGGCTGGCAGACATTCCGGGCGTGATCATTCATGGTCGTTACGACATGGTCTGTCCGCTGGATAATGCCTTTGCCCTGCACAGGGCCTGGCCGCAGGCAGAGTTGCAGATTGTGCGTGAGGCGGGCCATGCCGCGGCAGAGCCAGGGATTATTGATGCGCTGGTGCGGGCGACAAACGAGTTTGCCAGACGGTTCGGCAAGCGCTGAGCTGGACGAGCGATACTCAGGCGTCTGATGCCGTGCGACGTTTTTCCATCAGGCGGCCAAAGAAAAGCCCCGCCTCAAACAGCAGCCACATCGGCACCGCCAGCATTGCCATGGAGATGGCATCTGGCGGCGTCAGGAACATGGCAACAAAGAAGCAGCCCACGATCACATAGCGGCGCTTGTCGATCAGGCTGTCGCTGCTCACGATGCCGGACCAGATCAGCATGAACACGGCCACCGGGATTTCAAAGGTAAAGCCGAACACCAGGAACAGCTTCAGCACAAAATCCAGATAGAGATTGATGTCCGTCATCATCGCCACGCCTTCCGGCCCCACTTTCGTGAAAAAGCCGAGTACGGCAGGCAGCGTAATGAAGTAGGCAAATGCCACGCCCACGTAGAACAGCAGCACGCTGGAGATCAGCAGCGGCACGGCAATCTTCTTTTCATGCGTGTACAGCGCCGGGGCAATAAAGCCCCAGATCTGGTGCAGCAGGTAGGGCACTGCAACAAACAGGCACACAAAGAACGTCAGCTTGAACGGAGCCATGAAGGGCGCCGTCACATCGGTTGCAATCATGGTGCTGCCGGCTGGCAACAACTCACGCAAGGGCAGTGAGACAGCGGCGTAAAGGTCGTTGCGGAAATACACCAGGGCAAAGAACAGCACCAGCATGACGCTGATGATGCGCATCAGTCGCGTACGCAACTCGATCAGGTGGGCGACCAGCGGCATGCTCTCGTGCGGGGTGTTGTCACTCATGCGGGCGAACTGTCATCAGGTGATGTGGCGGGACGCAGGTTGGCGTTTTTCTGTGCCGCCAGCCATTCGCGGTAGGCAGCCTCACCCTCGACAACGGGTGTGACTGCGGCCGCGTCACCGGGGTCGGCGGCTACGGCCTCAGGGGGCAGGCTGCTTGCATCGGGCGCGGGGTCTTCAGGTGACGCCTGGCAGGAGGTGGCTTTTGATGCGGCTATCGATGTGCCAATGGCAGTGGCGGGCGGCAGGCTGGAGTGAATATGGTTCTCCATGTCCTGCAGCCGGGTCGCCACTTCCTGGAAGGGCTGCTGGATGTTCAGGTCTTCGCCGGCATCGCGGACTGCATCAATTTCTTTCTGCAGGCGTTCACGCATTTCCTGCGCAGAGACCTCACGCTCGATTTCGGCCTGCATGTTGCCGACCATACGTTTGATGCGGCCGATCCATGCCCCTGCCACGCGTGCCGCATGGGGCAGTTTTTCCGGGCCGAGCACCACCAGGGCCACAATGGCCATGAGGATTAGCTCACTAAAGCCGACATCAAACATGCATCAGTTCCGGCAGCATCAGACGTTGTCTTTCTTCTCGGACGTGGTCTTCTGCGCAGTCTGGTCCTGCTGGGACAGCTGTGCGGGTGGTGTGGCATCAGCAGGCTTGTCGTCCTCGCTCTTCATGCCTTCCTTGAAGCCCTTGAAGAAGCCGCCAAGATCCTTGCCGGCATTCTTGAGCTTGCTGGTGCCAAACACCAGCACAACGATAACCAGCAACAGGAGGATGTGGGGAAGGGATATTCCGGACAACATGGTGTTACTCCTCAGAGGGGGATGGGGTGGTGGAGGGCTGACGGGCAGCCTTTTCGGCATGGCCGGAGACGTTGAAGCGTCGTGCCAGTTCGTCAAGGATGCGCTCAGGCGGCACATTGAAATGGGAAAGCATGACCAGCGTGTGAAACCAGAGGTCGGCCGTTTCATAGACCAGATCATCGGTCTGGCCGCTTATGTCGGCATCCTTGGCCGCGATCAGGGTCTCGGTGCACTCTTCGCCGACCTTTTCCAGAATCTTGTTCAGGCCCTTGTGGTAGAGGCTGGCCACATAGGAGGACTCGGGCGCCGCCTGCTTGCGCTCCTCAAGAACCCGGGCCAGTTCGGCCAGTACATCAGTATTGCTCATGGTGATGGCAGATCGTCATGGTGATGGTAAATGGCCTCGGGGTCCTTGAGCACGGCATCCACCGTTACCCACTGACCGTTCTCGAAGCGGCGATAAAAGCAGGATTCCCGCCCGGTATGGCAGGCAATCCCGCCCAGCTGTTCAACCTGGAGGATAATGACATCACCGTCACAGTCCAGGCGCAACTCATGCAGCTTCTGGATGTGGCCGGATTCCTCACCCTTGCGCCAGAGCTTCTGGCGGCTGCGCGACCAGTAGATGCCCCGCCCTTCACGGGTAGTCAGCTCCAGCGCCTCCCGGTTCATCCAGGCCACCATCAGCACCCGCCCGGTACGGTAGTCCTGGGCAATGGCCGGGATCAGCCCCTGTTCGTCCCAACGTACGTCATTCAGCCAGTTCATGCTCTTGTATCGTGGCCTGTAAGTAGAGTGACGAGGATACCCGATAAGTGGCGCTGGGCGTACTCATCTGCTGCATCGTGTCCCGGGCTGGGTATGGGCTTGTGACGACCTCAATGGATTGGCCGGCAATTTTCGGAATCCCTGCTACGCTGACCTGAGATGCGGCTAATCGGATGCCGGATTGCGTTGGGTCAAGGCAATTCAGTGGGCAAGCCCATAAGCTGGAGACAGGGATCACACTTTATGCATGGCCATGCCGGAGCATTTACGGGGGGATTTAAGTGAAAATGATTTTCATTAATTTTCTGAGGGAGGAAGCGGGTGCCTCCTCGGTGGAGTACGCCATTCTCGCAGCAATCATTTCAATTGCTGCGATTGCGACCATTGCCATTATCGGTCGTGATGTTGATGCCAAGTTTGTCGAAACGTTGCGGTTAATTGAGCAGGGGCAACAGTCGGGATCGTAATTTTTCCCGAAGCAGGCGGTTTTGTATCAATGCGGTATGCAGTAAATGGTTAGTTGATGTGAGTCATTTAATTTAATTCAAATCAAGATGGCATCTGTTGCATTATGGTTTTTCGTTCCTATACTCTCGAAGAGTGAATCGCACCGGGTTTCGTGGAGGCCATTTCGTTTAAGTCAGGCCGCCATGGCCTGACCTGTTTGTTGCCGATAGAAGTTTGCCTCAGCTTCTGCCGGCGGGATATACCCGATTGAGCCAAGCAAGCGCTGATGGTTGAACCAGTGAACCCACTTCAAGGTTGCAAGCTCAACCGCCTCTCGACTTTTCCATGACTGTCGGTGAATCAGCTCGGTCTTGTACAACCCATTAATGGTTTCTGCCAGCGCGTTGTCATAGCTGTCTCCTTTGCTGCCAACCGAGGGCTCGATGCCGGCCTCAGCCAGCCGCTCGGTGTAGCGAATCGAGACATACTGGCTACCCCGATCACTGTGATGAATGAGTCCGCCTACGCGCTCCGGGTGCCGGTCGTATAGCGCCTGCTCCAGAGCATCAAGCACGAAGTCCGTCTTCATGCTTGTACTCACGCGCCAGCCAACGATGCGGCGGGCAAAGACATCAATCACAAAGGCCACATACAGCCAGCCTTGCCAGGTCGAGACATAGGTAAAGTCGGACACCCACAGCTGGTTGGGTCGATCGGCATGGAACCGACGATTAACATGATCCAGTGGACATATCACCTGCTTGTCAGGAATGGTTGTTTTAACCACCTTGCCACGTCGAACGCCCTCCAGCCCAATGCTGCGCATCAGTCGCTCCACCGTGCATCTGGCAACTTGGTGGTCTTCACGATGGAGTTGCTTCCAGACCTTGGTCGCGCCATAGCACAGCATATTGCTCTCCCAAACGCGGCGAATCTCGGGGATCAGCACGGCGTCTTGCTGCACACGACGGGGCTGCAAGT
>JBASJP010000273.1:0-1556 GCA_049655345.1 Moraxellaceae bacterium | reverse complement strand
GTGCAGGAGGTGGTGGCAGCTTGCCCAGCAGCTCGAAATCAAACAGGGCGCGGGCAATCGGTGCCACACTGGAACCATGCTTGCCGTTTTCCACCAGCACGACCACGGCAATCTTCGGCTTGTCCGCCGGGGCAAAGCCGATAAACCATGCGTGATCCCAGAAGCGCTCGCCCACGGTAGCTTCGTCGTACTTTGCTCCCTGCTTGATGCCCTTCACCTGTGCCGTACCCGTCTTGCCGGCCATTTCATAGCCCTGCACCTTGTAGCCGGTCGCACGTGCCGTGCCTCCGGGGCCGTGTACCACATCACGCATGGACATCTTCATGCGTTCCCAGTCCGCGCTGTCACCGGCGTAGGGCACCTTGTGGTCAGGCTTGTTGATGTTGTCGAATTCATTGGTGTTGCTGGCGGCTTTCAGCAGGTGCGGGCGGATATGATTGCCGCCATTGGCCAGAATGGACGTTGCCATGGCCAGCTGCAGTGGCGTGCTCGTGAAATAGCCCTGGCCGATACCGACCGACATCATTTCACCGCGATACCACGGCGCCTTGAGACGTTCACGCTTCCATTGCACCGAGGGCAGGGTGGCTGCTTTTTCGTTGACCAGATCAATGCCTGTCTTGGCACCAAAACCAAAATTCTTCATCCAGTCATGAAAGCGGTCGACACCCATGCGGTCTGACAGCTGATAGAAGTAGGTGTCGCAGGATTCGACGATGGCCTTGTGCAGGTCCACCACGCCATGACCACCTTTCTTCCAGTCGCGGAACTGGTGCGAATCACCGGGCAGGCTGAAATAGCCCCGGTCCCCGATGCGGTAATCCCAGTCCACCAGCCCGTAGTGCAGGCCACCCATGCCCTCGAACGGCTTGATGGTGGAGCCGGGTGGATACACGCCCTGCAGTGCACGGTTGTACAGCGGTTTGTCGAGGTGGTCGCGGTATTCCGAGTAGAGCTTGTAGGGAATGCCACCGACAAAGGCATTGGGATCAAACGTCGGGTTGCTCACAAACGCCAGCACGCCACCGGTGTTCGGATCAATTGCCACCACGGCACCACGGCGGCCGGCCAGCTGTTCATGCGCAATTTTCTGCAGGTCGTAATCCAGATGCAGGGTGAGGTCGTTGCCACGAACGGGCGGGGTGCGTTTAAGAACACGGATCAGCCGGCCATGGGCATTCGTTTCCACATGCTGATAGCCAACCTTGCCGTGCAGATAGTCTTCGTAGAATTTCTCGATGCCGATCTTGCCGATAAGGTTGGTGCCGGCATATTTCACCGGGTCCAGCGTCTTTTCTTCCTTTTCCGAAATGCGTGACACGTAACCGATGGCATGCGAGAACAGTTCGCCGTGCGGGTAATAGCGCGACAGTTCCACATTGATGTTCACGCCCTTCATCTCGTAGCGGACTTCCGAAAAGCGCGCGATGTCCTGTTCGGACAGACGCAGGCGCAGTGGGACTTCCTCGAATTTACGGGCCACACGAACACGTGCCTTGAAGCGGCGGATGTCTTCCGGCGTCAGCTGGAGGACGGGGGTCAGCCGCACCAGCATG
>JBASJP010000272.1:0-3190 GCA_049655345.1 Moraxellaceae bacterium | reverse complement strand
GAGTTACGGTGGCGGGGACGAAGGTTATGCAGGCCGCGAATGAGTTCCATGGGGTTCAGGCAGGTTCAGGACAGCCCGGCAGTATAAAGAAAGACCGGGCCGGCGTCAGTGATGGCGGATTTCCCGTATGCGGAAGCCAAAGGCATACAGGGCGACAAAATATGCCCCGGCGCCCGCCGCACAGATACCCAGGATGGCCTCGGCCTTGATCAGGCTGCCGTGGGTCAGCCACCACGTGGTGGCCGGCGTCAGCGCCACCAGCACCCCCACCATGACAACATTGGCCGCCACATAACGGGCGCCCAGCTTCCACCAGTGTGCTTCCAGCCGGTAAACCCCCCGCTTGTGCAGCCCCCAGTACAGCAGACCGGCATTCAGGAAGGCCGACAGGGTGCTGGCCAGCGACAGGCCCACATGCTTGAGATCCCAAACCAGGATCAGGTTGAAGACCATGTTGGCCACCATCGCAATGATGCCGATCTTCACCGGCGTGCGAACATCTTGGCGCGAGTAATAGCCCGGTGCGAACACCTTGATCATCATGAAGGCGAGAATGCCGCCGGACAGCGCCTTGAGAGCGCCCGCCGACATCGCCACGTCCTGCGCATCAAACTTGCCATGATGGAACAGTGCAGCGATCAATGGTTCGGCCAGCACCCCCATCGCCAGGGACGCGGGCAGCCCCACCAGCACGATGACGCGCAAGGCCCAGTCCACCATGGCACGAAACTCATCATCCGCTTTCGCCGCATGCTTGGCCGACAGGGAGGGCAGGATGACGGTTGCCACTGCAATCCCGATCAGCCCCAATGGCAGCTCGGTCAGGCGCTCGGCCGTATACAGCCACGACACGGAGCCTTCAATCAGGAAGGAGGCCAGGATCGTGTCGAGCAGCAGGTTGATCTGACTGACGGACACCCCGAACAGGGCCGGCAGCATCAGGCCCATCACCCGCTTCACGCCCTCATCCTTGAAGTCCACTTTTGGCTGCGGCAACAGGTGCAGGTTCATCAGGGCGGGAATCTGGAACGCCAGTTGCAACAGACCGGCAAACATCACACCCCATGCCAGCGCCATGATGGGCTGCTCCAGCAGCGGCGCCAGAAACAGGGCGCAGGCAATCAGGGTGATATTGAGCAGCACCGGGGTAAAGGACGACACCGCAAAGCGGCCATAGGTATTTAGAATGCCGCCGGCAAATGCCGTGAGCGAGATCAGCAACAGATACGGAAACGTCAGCCGCAACATGTCGGCCGCCAGATCAAACTTGAAGGCATCCGTGCGGAAACCCGGAGCAAATATAAAGATGATGGCGGGCGAGGCAATCACTGCAAAGAAGCTCAGGCCGCCCAGAATGACGGTCAATGAACCCGCTACCCGGTCCACCAGTGCCTTGACGGCGGCCTGCTCCTTCGTGGTCTTGTATTCAGTGAGTACCGGCACAAATGCCTGTGCAAAGGCCCCCTCGGCAAACAGGCGACGCATGAAGTTGGGAATCTTGAACGCCACCAGAAAGGCGTCCATCAGCTTGTCGGCACCAAAGGCATTCAGGAACACCATGTCCCGTATCAGCCCGGCAATGCGCGAGAGCATGGTCATGGCACTCACCACCAGCGTGGAGCGCCAGAGGCCATGACCTTTCTTTTTAGGGGCAGCAGGAGTGGGCGCAGCGGGCGTGGACATGGACATTCCGGGCAAGAGGCAGCAAGTTGAACCATCAAGGGCGCGATGGTAGCGAAGGCACCGCCCCTGCGGAACTGCCTGTGCTGCCATTCGTGCAGTATTTACCCCTCAGGCATACGCAGACAGTACAATGCGCGCCATGCGTCTCGACAAGTTTGTAGCCCACACCACACCCCACTCCCGTAGCGAAGTTCGCCTCCTGCTGCGGGCGGGCCGGCTGCGGGTGAACGGCCAACCCGTGAAGGATGCCGGCCTCGCGCTGGGCCACGAAGATGCCGTCACGCTGGATGGCACCCTGCTGACACTGCGCGGCCCGCGCTACTTCATGCTCAACAAGCCGGCCGGCGTGGTCTCCGCCACCGAAGATGGCGAGCACCGCACCGTGCTTGACCTGTTGCGCGACGAAGACCCCGATGGACTGCACATTGCCGGGCGTCTGGACATCGACACCACCGGCCTGGTACTGATCACGGACGATGGCCAGTGGTCTCATCGGGTGAAAGCGCCGGGACGGCATGAAAAGCGCTACCGCGTGCAGACTGCACGCCCCATCCCCGATGACGCAGAGGCACAGTTTGCCGGCGGCTTGCGCCTGCGCGGCGAGGAAGACCAGCCCACCCTGCCGGCGCGCCTGCAAAAACTGGGGCCCTGCGAAGCCCTGGTGTGGCTGCAGGAGGGCCGCTACCACCAGGTAAAACGCATGTTTGCCGCCATTGGCAATCATGTAGAGTGCCTGCATCGCGAGGCGGTCGCCGGAATTGAGCTGGATTTGGCCCTGTCACCGGGCGAATGGCGCCCCCTGACCCCCCTGGAAGTCGCTCTGGGGCAGACAAAGGCCTGAGTCCCTGCCATTAGCGGGTTGACTTCCCTCCATCCCATCGGCAGAATTGCGCGCCTTATTTCGGATATTTTTCCGGAAGACATTTTTCGACTGTTTCGACAGCCTTTTACTTCAGGAGAGCCAACGTGGCCAACTCTGCACAAGCCAAGAAGCGTGCTCGCCAGAACGACAAGGCACGCGCCCACAACGCCAGCCTGCGCTCCATGGTTCGCACTTACATCAAGAAAGTCGTGAATGCGATTGCCACTGGCGACAAGGCCAATGCCCAGACCGCCTACACAACCGCCGTGCCGGTGATTGACCGTATGGCCGACAAAGGCATCATTCACAAGAACAAGGCCGCTCGTCACAAGAGCCGCCTGAATGCCCAGATCAAGGCCCTTGCCTGATCCACTGCATTCCTGAAAAAACCGGCCTTCTGGCCGGTTTTTTTATGCCTGCTCGTTTTCTGCCGCCACTCAGACGGCCGGCGCCTTTTCCGAAGGCCAGCAAACCATGACCACGCCAGCCAGAATGACGGCCATGCCTGCCAGCTCCATGGCATCCACCTGCTCGCCACCCAGCCACACCCCCAGCGCCACGGCCACCACCGGATTGACATAGGCATAACTGGTCGCCAGTGCCGGCCGTACCGTGGCCAGCAGATAGACATACGAGGAAAAACCA
>JBASJP010000271.1:0-6803 GCA_049655345.1 Moraxellaceae bacterium | reverse complement strand
TTCAGGCCGGGCTGATTCAGACAGGACGCGTGATGGTCTTGACGCCGGTCGTGGTGGCCACCAGCAGCACATCGGCCGGGCGCAGGGCAAACAGCCCGTTGGTGACAACACCGGTGATGTTGTTGATGCGCTCTTCCATCTGGCGCGGCACCGGCATGGGCAGGTTCCAGATATCCAGGATGACGTTGCCGTTATCCGTCACGACGCCTTCGCGATAGACCGGATTGCCGCCCAGCCTCACCATCTCGCGCGCCACGTAGGAACGCGCCATCGGGATGACCTCGATGGGCAGGGGAAAACGGCCCAGCTGCTCAACCTGCTTGCTGGCATCGCAGATGCAGACAAACTTCCTGGCCACCGCCGCCACGACCTTCTCGCGGGTCAGTGCCGCACCACCACCCTTGATCATCTCCAGCGCGGCATTCACCTCGTCGGCACCATCGACATAGACGCTGATGCTGCCGACGCTGTTGAGCTCCAGCACCTCGATGCCGATCTTGCGCAGGCGCGCGGCCGTGGCCTCGGAGCTGGCCACGGCACCGGGGATGTCATCCTTCATGCGAGCAAGGCCATCGATGAAGAAATTGGCGGTGGAACCGGTACCCACACCCAGAATCTCGCCCGGCTCAACATAGGCCAGTGCGGCTTCGGCAACGGCTTTCTTGAGGGCATCCTGGTTCATGGGGCGGGCTCCGGCGGGGAATGAATGGGGTACTCATTATACGCCTTGTTTGCCAGCGCGGCCTCATCCCGCCCACCCGGCAGCGCTTCTACAGCTTGGGGGCCGGTTGCTGGTAACATGGCCGCTTGTCCTGAAGGTCCGCCGCCATGCCCGAAAGCACTTTGCTGCAAACCTACGTCAAGAAAATCCTGCGTGCCCGCGTCTACGATGTGGCCATCGAATCGCCGCTGGATGATGCCCGCGCGCTGTCACGCCGCCTGAAAAACCGCGTGCTGCTCAAGCGCGAGGACCTGCAGCCGGTGTTCTCGTTCAAGCTGCGTGGCGCCTATAACAAGATGGCACAGCTTACAAAGGAAGAGCAGCAGCGCGGCGTGATCTGCGCCTCCGCCGGCAACCATGCCCAGGGTGTGGCACTGGCCGCGCGCGAGCTGGGCATTCGCGGCACCATCGTGATGCCGCAGACCACCCCCGACATCAAGGTGAATGCCGTCAGGAATCTGGGCGGCCATGTGGTGCTGTCCGGCGATGCCTATGATGAGGCCTACACCCATGCCGTGAAGCTGGCCGACGAAAAGGGCTACACCTTTGTGCACCCCTACGACGACCCCGAAGTGATTGCCGGCCAGGGCACCATCGCCATGGAAATCCTGCGCCAGCACACCGGGCACATTGATGCGATCTTTGTCCCGGTCGGTGGCGGCGGCATTGCCGCCGGTGTTGCCGCCTATGTGAAGTATGTGCGGCCGGAAACCAAAGTCATTGCCGTCGAACCGGAAGATGCCGCCTGCCTGGCCGCCGCCATGAAAGCCGGCAAGCGCGTGAAGCTGGATCATGTCGGCCTGTTTGCCGATGGCGTGGCGGTATCACAGATTGGTGCCGAGACCTTCAAGGTGCTCAAGCACCACATCGACGAAGTGATCACTGCCAGCACCGATGAAATGTGCGCGGCCATCAAGGATATTTTTGACGACACCCGCTCGATTGCCGAACCGGCAGGCGCACTGGCCCTGGCTGGCCTGAAGAAATATGTTGCGCGCGAAAAATGCGAAGGCCTCACGCTGGTCGCCATTGATTCCGGCGCCAACATGAATTTCGACCGTCTGCGCCATATTTCCGAGCGCACCGAGCTTGGCGAAAAGCGCGAAGGCATTCTGGCCGTGACACTGCCGGAGAAACCCGGTGCGTTCAAGGCGTTCTGCCAGACGCTGGGCAAGCGCAACATCACCGAGTTCAACTATCGCTACGCCGATGCACGCGATGCCCACGTCTTTGTTGGCGTGCAACTGCGCAACGGCGACACCGAACGCGCCGAACTGACCGGCCTGCTGGAAAAGAAAGGCTACCCGGTGCTGGACCTGTCCGACAATGAAATGGCCAAGTTGCACATTCGTCACCTCGTTGGCGGTCACGCCGGCGTGGAAGACGAACGCCTGTTCCGTTTCGAGTTTCCGGAGCGTCCCGGTGCGCTGATGAATTTCCTCACCCGCATCGAGGCCAAGTGGAACATCTCGCTGTTCCACTACCGTAACCACGGCGATGCCTACGGGCGCGTACTGGTTGGCCTGCAACTCGGCGGCCGCCCGGTGAAGGAGCTGATGGAGTCACTGAAGTCCGTCGGCTATCCCTTCCAGGAAGAAAGCGATAACCCGGCCTACCAGTTATTCCTGCGCTAAAAAGAACACGGTCCTTAACGACTCCGCTCTTCGTGGGAGCGGCTTTAGCCGCGAATATTGCTACTTGCCAGCAGCCTGTTCGCGGCTAAAGCCGCTCCCACAGTTACCGGACATTTATCAGCCATCAGACATTCCGTGAGACAAAGAACCACCACATAAAATGCCTTTCCCGATCAAGGATGATCATCATGACGCTTTATCAAAGTCGCCGCCTTAGGCATGGTCGTCACACGGCTGCCAATCAGATATATCTGGTGACCGCCAACATCGCTGAACGTCAGCCCTTACTAGCCAATTTTCAGGCGGCACGTACAGTTATCCGGGGAATGAGAAGACTGGATGCCGAGATGCGAGTGAGCTCGATGGCCTTCGTGATCATGCCTGACCATCTGCACTGGCTGTTCTCATTGCACCCGGGCAACCAGCTGAGCGACATCATGCGACTGCTCAAGGGGCGTGCTGCGCGAGAACTGAACATGCGACGCCTGGCAAACGGCACCATCTGGCAGAGCAGCTTTCATGACCATGCACTGCGCAGGGAAGAAAATATTCAGGACGCCGCACGATACATCATTGCCAACCCGGTACGGGCGGGACTGGTCAAGTCAGTCCGGGAGTATCCGCACTGGGATGCCGTCTGGCTCTGAGCACAGGCTTCGCCAGACCACGCATGACATTCCTGTGGGAGCGGCTTCAGCCGCGAACAGTCAGTTGATTGTTCAAAACATTTATTCGCGGCTGAAGCCGCTCCCACATGAAGCACCAACAGGAGACCAACATAAAAGAGCCCGCATCAGCGGGCTCTTTTATGGGATGAAAATACTCAGGCCGGCAGGATGCGGGCAAAAATGGATTTGAGGTATTCGGTTTCCGGAATGGCCGGATGAATCGGGTGATCGCCGCCCTGATGACCGTGATGGACGATCTGTGCAGAGCGATCAATGTGACGTGAAGCACCACGTACCACATCCACCAGCTCTTCACGGGCCAGATGCATGGAGCAGGAACCGGAGATGAGCAGGCCTTCGCGATTGAGCAGGCGCATGGCGAGTTCATTGGCACGGCGATACGCCAGCAACCCGTTCTTGTGATCCTTGCGACGCGTGATGAACGCGGGCGGGTCCAGAATGATCACATCGAACTTTTCGTTGGCCTGCTTGAGCGCCGTCATCACGTCAAAGGCATCACCCTGCTGGATTTTTACCTTGTCGCCAACATCATTGAGCGCGGCATTGCGCTGCACCAGCTCCAGTGCAAACGCGGATGAATCCACGCACACCACTTCACTGGCACCAAACACCGCTGCCTGCACACCCCAGCCACCAATATAGGAGAACACGTCAAGCACACGCTTGCCCTTTACCCAGTGGGCGAGTTCGGCACGCGCATCACGGTGATCATAAAACCAGCCCGTCTTCTGGCCTTCACGAATCGGCGCAATGAACTTCACACCATTCTCGATCAGCTCGACTTCATTCGGCACTTCGCCGGCGCCCACTTCGACATAACCGGGCATGCCTTCCACTTCACGCATCTTGCCGTTGTTCTTGAACAGGATGCCGCGCGGTGACAATACTTTTTCCAGCGCCTCGACAATCTCGGCCTTGAGCAATTCCATGCCGACCGTGGAAATCTGCACCACGCAAACATCGCCAAAACGGTCAATCACCAGACCCGGCAGGAAATCGCTGTCGCCATAAACCAGCCGGTAGAACGGCTGCGGGTACAGTGCCTCGCGCAAGCCCAGTGCCACCTGCAGGCGATGCACCAACAGCGACTTGTTGAGCGGGTACTTCTCGTCGCGGCTGGCCAGACGACCGCAGATGAGCGTGTTGGGATTCACCGTGGCGATACCCAGGCACTTGCCCTTGCTGTCTTCCACGCGCACCTGTTCGCCGGCGGTGAAGTTCTTCAATGGCGTGGCCGCCACATCCACCTCATTGGAATAGATCCAGAGATGGCCTTCGCGCAGACGACGGTCTTCGTGAACCTTGAGCTTGAGTATGGCAAGTGCGGACATGACGGTTTCCCCTGAAAAAACAGACGCCCCCAAGCCTTGCGGCCGGGGGCGTTGCGAACACTATGATAGCACTGCTTACCGCGTGGCGGCGGCCGGCACCCACTTCAGGTCCAGCTCACGTGCGGCACGCACGTCATCCAGACGGCGCACCGGCAAGGTGTGCGGTGCACCCTTTACCAGTTCCGGCGTGGTACGGGCCTCTTCGCGGATCTTCACCAGCGCGTCGATAAAGGCATCGAGTTCATCGATGGTCTCGGTCTCGGTCGGTTCGATCAGCCAGCACTCCGGCACCAGCAGCGGGAAGTAGGTGGTGGGCGAGTGAAAGCCGTAGTCGAGCAGACGCTTGGCAAAATCCATCGCGTTGACGCCCAGCTCTTTTGCTTCCTTCGCAAACGTGATGATGAACTCGTGCGAGGCACGACGCTCGGGATAGGCGAGCTGGAAGCCTTCGGCTTGCAGACGGGCCATCATGTAGTTGGCGTTGAGCGTGGAGTATTCGCCCACGCGTAGCAGACCTTCACGACCCAGCGCACGACCGTAGTAGAACGCACGCAGCAACACACCGGCGTTGCCCATGAAGGCAGAGAGACGGCCAATGCTGGTCGGCAGTTCTTCTTCGCCGATCCAGTAATAGGAACCATCATCCTTCTTGCCGGCCAGTGGTGTTGGCAGGTAGGGCAGCAGGCGCTCACCCACACCAACAGGACCGGCACCCGGACCACCACCGCCATGCGGCGTGGCGAAGGTCTTGTGCAGGTTCATGTGCAGCACGTCAAAGCCCATGTCGCCCGGGCGCACCTTGCCGAGAATGGCGTTGAGGTTGGCACCGTCGTAATACAGCAAGCCACCGGCTTCGTGCACGGTCCTGGCAATCGCTTCGATCTGCTGCTCGAACACACCGCAGGTGGAAGGATTGGTCATCATCAGGCCGGCCGTCTGCGGGCCGACGGCCGCCTTCAGTGCAGCCAGATCGACGTCGCCGTTGGCAAGCACGGGAATTTCACGCACCTTGTAGCCGCACATCACGGCCGTGGCCGGATTGGTACCGTGTGCGGCCGACGGGATCAGCATTTCGGTTCGTTCGTGATCCTGCCGCGCTTCGTGATAAGCACGGATCATGGCGACGCCGGCAAATTCACCCTGCGCACCGGCCATGGGTGTGAGCGACACGCCCTTCATGCCGGTCACTTCCTTCAGCACTTCCTGCAGGTCATGCAGGCAGGCGATGTAGCCCTGCGAGTGCGACACGGGTGCCAGCGGATGACGCGCGAGAAAACCCGGCAGCATGGCGGCCTTGTGCGCACCACGCGGGTTGTACTTCATGGTGCAGGAGCCGAGCGGGTAAAACTGCGTGTCGATGGAGAAATTCTTGCGCGACAAATTGGTGTAGTGACGCACCACCTGCATCTCGCCCACTTCCGCCAGTGCCGGACGCGTCTTGCGACGCAGGCCCTCGGGAATATCCGTGAGATCAAAGCGCTGACGCGGCGCCTGTGACTGGGCAAAGCGGCCGGAACCGGAACGTTCAAAAATCAGTTTCATTGTCTCAGGCCTCCATCAGCGCTTGGTCGAGCGCAGCCACATAACGGGCAATGTCTGCCGGCGTCTTGGTTTCGGTACAGCACACCAGCAGGGCGTTGCCGAGTTCCGGATAATCCGCGCTCAGGTCAAAACCACCGAGCACACCATTCTTTGCCATGTGCTCGAGCACGACAGCCACCGGCTTGGCCAGACGCAACACCTTTTCATGGAACACCGGACGATTGAACACACGCTCGATATTGCCCAGCTTGCTGGTGGCCTGCGCCAGCTCACGAATATTGTGATGCGAGGCCAGTGCCACACGCTCGATACCTTCGGCACCGAGCAGCGCGAGGTAAATCGTCGCTGCCGTCATGGCCAGACCCTGGTTGGTGCAGATGTTCGAGGTCGCCTTGGCACGACGGATATGCTGCTCGCGCGCCTGCAGGGTCAGCGTGAACCCGGGCTTGCCTTCCAGATCAACCGTGCGGCCGATAATGCGGCCCGGCATCTGGCGCACGAACTCCATCTTGGTGCAGAGGAAACCGACATAAGGACCGCCACTGGACAGCGGAATACCGAACGGCTGGCCTTCGCCGACCACGATGTCGGCTCCGGTGTCACCCCATTCGCCGGGCGGTGCAATGATGGCCAGCGCCATCGGATTGACGCAGGCAATCACCAGAATGTTGTGCGCATGCGCCCAGTTGGTGAGTGTGTCTGCTTCTTCCAGCACACCGAAGAAGTTCGGCTGCGGTACCACGATCGCAGTGTAGTCATCGCCCTCAAACTGCTTGAGCACGGACAGCTCGACGTGACCACCATGCTTGCTGAACTCGACTTCCACCACCTCGATACCCTGCATGGTAACAATCGCTTTCAGCGCCGCGCGGTAATGCGGGTGCAC
>JBASJP010000270.1:0-3600 GCA_049655345.1 Moraxellaceae bacterium | reverse complement strand
GGTTTGTGAACTTGAGGGAAGGTTCTTCTCCCTAGCCATGCAGGCGCGATTGGCTTCAAGATTGCTTGCCTGGGCCTGATTCAGGAGGGTAATACCCTCCTGCAGTGCCTGACGCTTCTGCGCCCTTAGCTGCTGGCGCATCGTCGGATCTTGTGTTGATGCCAGCTTCTGATCCAGCGAGGCGATAGTGCTCATCTGCTGTTGAAGCCTCGACTGCATGGACTGGTAAGTCGGCGTCGAGGCGCAGGCCGCGACCAGCAGTGTCAGGAGCACAGTTGTGGTGAGTCGGACGATGGTGGTTTTCATGACAAAACTCCAGATGAAAGGGCAAAAGTCGTGCGCCCAAAATTCAGTCTAGAGACAAAGAATGCGGGGGCTGTCGAGTTATCTGGAGATGGCAGAATGCTAATGCGGCCGTCATGCTGTTGTTATGTCGATGTCATATTGCCTGCTTGCGGGCCAGAAAAGCTCTCATGATCCGCGGCGAAAAGTGAAATCCTTAATGCGGGAAGACGAGAATGCCGGATGTGTTTAATCGAAAAGTCTGGAAGGGAGAGGTCCTCATCCGTCCTGGTGTGGGGATATTTCAAGGTGTTGCCGGCGATAATGCAGAGCACCGCCATTGGGCGCATCAGCTGAGTATCGGTCAGGGGAACGATGTTGATGTTACGTCAAAGGGACGCCTGCATCGTGCCGCCGCTGTCTTCATTCCTGCTAATACCCCGCATCAGCTTGTCCCAGGCCCCGTTTTGTCAATTTACCTTGATCCGACCAGTGTGATTGCCAAAGTGCTGTGTCGCCGTTTTGCCTCTGATGCACCCCTGATCATGCTTTCCGATACGGACATTGAGTGGCTACTTCCAGAGCGTGAAAAGCCGGTCTCCCTCGATTTCGTTTTCGACAGACTGAGCGAGTTGGGAGCTATCAGCGATCCCTTGTCGGCTGATCCTCGCTGGAGAACGGTTATTACAGCGATTGAGAAGGGTATCCGTGACCATGAAGAAGTAGGCAGGGATATGCTGGCGAGCTTGTTGTCCCTTTCGGGAAGCCGATTCTCGCACTGGTTTCGGGAGCAAACGGGGATGCCATTAAGGAGCTACCGGAAGTGGCTTCGTCTGATTTATGGCATGGAGAGAGCGCTTCAGGGGGACAGCCTGACCGTCGCCGCCCATGAAGCGCGGTTCGCCGACCAGGCACATTTCTCCCGGACATTCTCTGATGCGTTCGGCGTCAGCCCGTCAGATGCGCTGGCCTACCTGTCTCCTCCCACCACACACCAGTCATAGCTTTTTCATTCAAGTCATGACGGTGGCTTCCCGGCATAGTGACGGTAAAACAGCCACTGACTCAGGGGTGTCTATGAATTCCCTTCAACGTTCCGCCATTCGCCTTCTGGCCTACCCACTTATATTTGGTATGGCTACTGCCGGGCAGCTTGCCATCGTCAATTTGGGTATCTCCTATTGGCCCTGGGGGCCGCTTATTGCCGCCCTGGGGATTGCTGCGGTTGCTTTGCTGGAACGCATTCAACCGTATGAACAAGCCTGGCTGCATGACCATGAAGATACCGAGGTTGATATCCTGCATGCCTTCACCAGCCTGTCGTTGATCTTCCTGAGCGTAGAAATTGTCGCTGTTCTGAGGCTATTTTTGCCCGGGATCGACCTGTGGCCAGCGAGTTTGCCAATGTGGGGGCAGATTCTGATTGCAGGCCTCATCATTGATTTCGGCCTCTGGTTCATGCATTGGCTAAGTCACAAAAGCGGGCCACTTTGGCGGTTGCATGCGTTACATCACAGCTCAGAACGCCTGTATTGGCTGAATGGTGAGCGCCGCCATCCGCTCAGTGCATTGCTGCTGGCAGGCCCGGGAATCATGGTCGCCGTATTCATAGGCGCGCCAGCATGGGCAATTGGCACCTGGTTTGCGATTGTGGCTGTTCACCTGGCCTTTCAGCATGCCAATCTGGATTACACGGTCGGGCCGCTCCGGCTACTGCTGGGTGTAGCCGGAAATCATCGCTGGCATCACAAGCGCGAGTATGAGGATGCCCAGGTGAATTTCGGCGAGTTCTGGATGATCTGGGATCTGTTGTTTGGCACCTACCGCTTTCCAAAATACAACCTGCAAGCAGGGGAGGTGGGCATTCGGGAAGAGATGCCGAAAAGCTATGTTGCGCAGATTGTATGGCCTTTCAGTGGTAAGTGAGTTTGTAGAGGAGCTTACAAAAGCCCCGCCATTCTCCATGGCTATTGCCCAGCGATTTTATGATAGCGTGCGTAGCCATGAATGCCCGGCATTTGCGCTTTCTGGTCCCCTTGATCCTTCTGGCCTATCTTCTGGCCCAGAACGGACTGGTGTTGGCGCAGCTGGCGGGGGCATTGAGTGGGCATCAGATCGTCAGCAACTGGCATGGCGGCCATTATGATGTGGTGATGGCCCATGGGACTGATTCGGCCCCGGTGACAGCCGATGATGGCTGTCAGGTCAGCTGCAGCGACCATCACCATATCGACATCAAGCCTGCCGACCCGGTGACGCCGGATGCCAAGTCCAAGTCCCTGCTGGGCCTGTTACTGGCCCTGACTCCTGTGTTGTTGATCTGGCTGCTGCCGCTGGTCCGGCGGCAACCTATCCGATGGCCTCGCCTGCTGCACCGCAACAGCTTGCCCCTCCTGATCCGGAGTACTGTCCTCCGGCATTAAAGCCTCCCGTGATCTGACTTTGCCCGGCAGTTGCCGGACGTTGCTATTTCCATTTTGGGAGTCGTCATGCCTGTTTTTTCTTTCAAGCCACACGGGCTTATCGCGCCCGTGCTGCTCTGTAGTACTTTATTTCCTGTAACCGCCTTGGGGCTCACCCTGGCGGAAGCAGAACAACGTGCCATTAGTCGTAACCCAAATCTGACTGCCAGCGAGGCGGCTGCCGATGCTGCCGATGGTGACGCCCGGCAAGCCGGCCTGCTGACCAATCCGGAGGTCAGTTTCAGCCGGGAGAACATGGGTAATGACCAACTTATTGGGTTGGATGGCCCAGCTTCGACTTGGCAGCTCAGCCAACAATTGGAGCTGACCGGGCAGCGCGGTGCCCGCCGCGACAGTGCCTTGGGCGAAGCCGAGGCGGCCCGCAGCCGGCTAGAGCGTGAGCGTGAACTGCTCCGGGCCGAGGTCCGTTCTGCTTGGGTGGAGGTTCTGACAGCCCAGCAGCGAGTGGCTTTTGCCGAAGAACTCGGACAGGTCACCCGCGATACGCGGGAAGCAGTGGCCGCCCAGGTCAAAGCCGGCAAGGTCTCTCCCGTTGAGTTGACACGGGTCGAGGTGGCGGCCGCCGCCCTGCAGCGTCGGGAGCAGACGGCGAAGCTCTCCCTCGTCGTCGCCCGTCAGCGACTGGCCAACCTGCAGGGCTTGGCCCGCCCTGACTTTGGCGCTTTGCCTGACATCGTGCCCGCCACCAAACCCTTGCCACCCCAGGAGGCGGTCCACCAACGCTTGCAAGCCAATCCTTTGATAAAAGAGACCGAGGCGCGTGCCAAAGCGAGCGAGGCCAGCCTTCGCGCCGCCAAAGCGAACCGCTTCCCCGGTATTACGGTCAGTGTAGGAC
>JBASJP010000269.1:0-1945 GCA_049655345.1 Moraxellaceae bacterium | reverse complement strand
GCTTGCTCGGGGGAATGCCGGGGCCGGTGTCCCATACCTCGATGCGCAGGCCCCCCGCCGTGCGGCGCACGCCCATGATGACGCGGCCATGACGGGTGTAGCGCAGGGCATTGCTCAACAGATTCTGCAGGATGCGCCGCAGCCATTGCCTGTCACTGCTCACCCATGCCTGCGTACGCACGATATGCAGTTGCAGGTTGCGGCGCTCGGCCAGGGCGGCGAATTGCCCCCGCATGCTTTCAAACAGGTCATCAAGCGACACCGGTGTGATGTTGGGCGTCAGGGCACCGGCATCCAGTCGCGAAATTTCCAGCAGGGCAGAAAGCAGTTCCTCGGCACCGTGCAGCGAACTGTCGATCTGCTGCACCAGTTCGCGTTCCCCGGCCTTGTCCCCGGCTTGTTGCTGCAATGCGGTCACAAAGAGGCGTGCCGCATTCATGGGTTGCAGCAGATCGTGACTGGCCGCCGCAATGAACCGCGTTTTTGACAGGTTGGCCTCGACAGCCTGCTGTTTGGCGGCTTCCTGTGCGCCAAGGGCCGCGCGCAACTGCTGGGTGCGTTCTTCAACGCGTTGCTCCAGTGCCTGCTTGGCATCGGCCAGTGCCTGTTCGGTGCGCTTGAAGTGCGAGACATCGGTGAACGTCGTGACAAAACCACCGCCAGGAATGGGTTGTCCGCGCATTTCAATGACGCGGCCATCGCTACGCACACGTTCAAATACATGCGGACTGCCGGCACGCATGTATTCCACGCGTTTGCGGACATGCTCATCAATGTCACCGGGACCACACTCACCCCGTTGTGCATTGAAGCGGATGAGGTCGCTCACCGGGCAGCCGACATAGACCAGTTCCGGCGGGTAGTCGAACAGTTCCATGTAGCGCCGGTTCCAGGCGACCAGACGCAACTCGGCATCGACCACGCTGATGCCCTGCGTGATGTTTTCCATCATGGTGGAGAGCAGGTCGCGATTGAAACGCTGCAATTGCGAGGTCTGGTCCAGCAGCGACATCACCTGACCGATTTCCATGCCGCTGCCGCGCAGGGTGCTGGTGATCATGGCACGGGCCGACGGGGCACCGATGGCGCCCGCCAGCAGACGTTCGGTGAACTGCCACCACGGCGCACTCGCATGGCGGCGACCATCAAGGGTTTCGTTGCGGTTGCGGGCAAATGTCTGGAAGGCCTGATGTGCCGGGCCTTCGCCCACAATGCGTGCAGCAAGGTCCTGCAGTTCGCTCAGCGGCAGGCGCTCCCACTCCGCCGGACTCACCGGCGCACTGGGCGTGGCATACGGGTCCAGGAACGGCGTGGCCTGGATCTGTTCGTTGAGTGTGGGGCGGTAGCGCAGGGAGATCAGTACAAACAGGCTGATGTTGGCGAGCAGTGACCAGAATACCCCGTGTGTCAGGCTGTCCCAGCCGGAAAGGTTGAACAGTGATTCGGGACGCAGCCAGTCAAGGCCCAGAGGCCCCTGCTGAATCCACTCGGGCGTGTGACCACCGGACTTGCCCAGTGCGGGGACCAGCAGTGTGTACAGCCACAGGCCAAAGCCTGCACACAGGCCGGCGGTAACGCCATGACGGCTGCCGCCACGCCAGAACAGCCCGCCGACAATGGCCGGCGCAAATTGCGCCATGGCGGCAAAGGCCAGCAGGCCAATGGTGGCCAGTTGCTCGAATTCATTGATGAGGCGATAGCAGCCATAACCCAGCAGCGCGATCACGATGATCGAAAGCCGGCGCGTGGCCAGCAGCAGGCCCTTGATCTGCCGGCGCTCGCCCAGCCGCAATGACTTGATGCGCCACAGCGCCGGTATCACCAGATCGTTGCTGACCATGGTGGAGAGGGCAACGGTGGCGACAATCACCATGCCGGTGGCGGCAGAAAATCCGCCGAGGAATACCAGCATGGCCAGTGCCGGCTGATCGGCCACCAGCGGCAG
>JBASJP010000268.1:0-1737 GCA_049655345.1 Moraxellaceae bacterium | reverse complement strand
GCAAGACCACACTGTTCCGCATGATCACCGGCGAACAGAAACCGGACAGCGGTGAAGTCATTGTCGGCGAGTCGGTGAAGGTGGCGTATGTCGGCCAGATCCGCGACACGCTGGATGACAAGAAAACCGTGTGGGAAGAAGTCTCCGGCGGTCTCGACATGATGCGCGTCGGTGAATACGAAGTGCCATCACGCGCCTATATCGGTCGCTTCAACTTCAAGGGCAGCGACCAGCAGAAACGCGTCGGCGAACTCTCCGGTGGCGAGCGCAACCGCTTGCAGCTTGCCAAGATCCTCTCGGCCGGCGCCAACGTCATCCTGCTCGATGAACCCTCCAACGATCTCGACGTGGAAACCCTGCGTGCGCTGGAAGAAGCGATTCTCACCTTCCCCGGCTGCATCATGTGCGTGAGCCATGATCGCTGGTTCCTCGATCGTATCGCCACGCACATCCTGGCCTTTGAAGGTGACGAAGTGGAATGGTTTGACGGCAACTACACCGAGTTCGAGGAATACCGCCGCAAGAAGCTGGGCGCCAACGCAGGCCCGCACCGGATCAAGTACAAGAAGATTGGTGGTTGATTGAAAAGGGGCGGCCAGATGGTCGCCCCTTTTTTTGACGCGCTTCATTCTTGAAGTGCTTAATGCCGCAGCCGCCACCCGATCCGGCTGCTTCGGACTAATCTCTTTCAATCAAGCGTTAACGCGGGAACCTCACCATGATCACCCCACAAATCCGCTTCGATGACGGCGCCGCCTACGAACGCTTCATGGGCATCTGGAGCCAGACTGTCGGGACCGCCTTCCTCGACTGGCTGGCGCCACCTGCTGGCGGCCAGTGGCTGGATGTTGGCTGCGGCAATGGCGCTTTTACCGAAATGCTCATCGCCCAGTGCGCTCCTGATGAGGTAGACGGGCTGGACCCGTCCGAGGGTCAGCTGGCGTACGCGCGCACGCGCACCGCGCTGGGCAATGCCCGTTTTCATCTGGGCGATGCCATGGCGCTGCCATTCCCTGACAAGAGTTTTGATGCGGCGATCATGCCGCTGGTGATTTTCTTCGTGCCCGATCCGGCCAAGGGTGTGGCAGAGATGGCGCGCGTGGTGCGTCTGGGTGGCACCATCTCGGCCTATGCCTGGGACATGCACGGTGGCGGCTTTCCGTATTTTCCACTGCAGCAGATCATGCGCGAGCTGGGGCATGTCGTGCCGGCGCCGCCCAGCCCGGAGGCATCGCGTCTGGAGGTGATGCTGGAGCTGTGGAACGGTGCAGGCCTGGTTGATGTGGAAACCTGCGAACTCACGGTGCAGCGTACCTACGCGGATTTTGACGACTACTGGACTACCGTGCTGGGCGGGCCGAGTGTCGGCGCCACCTTGTCCACGATGACACCGGAGCAGGTTATGGCGCTGCAGGAAAATTTGCGCGCGCGCCTGCCCGTGGCGGCCGATGGCTCCATCACCTGCAGTGCCCGCGCCAATGCTGTGACCGGGCGCGTAGCGGGCTGACAACAGACACCGGATGAAACGGATGGACAGCATGAGTTATCGCGAACAGGTCATCGCGTTTGTTGATGCCTTCAATGTCGACGACCTCGATCAGGTAATGTCGTTTTTTGCCGACGATGCGGAATACATTACGTATGATGGCCAGCACTGCCGTGGCAAGGCGGAAATCCGTGCGGCCTTTGCGGCGCAGTTTGCCGGCCGCTTCGGTCAGCTGCGGTTTATCCGTGACA
>JBASJP010000267.1:0-7383 GCA_049655345.1 Moraxellaceae bacterium | reverse complement strand
ATATGGCTCTATATGGCTGTTCCATCAGGAGGACGCCCCATGAATACCGTAACCGACGTTACCCGCTCACCATCCGCCGCACCGACAGCGAACGACACCATTGCCCTGGCTTTTGCGAGCCAGCAGGAAACCGCCATTCGCTGGCGGACATCGACGGCCGAGGAGCGTATTGCGCGTATTGTCGCGCTGCGTGATGCCGTGCTCGGCAGCGCCGATGCCCTGCGTGCAGCAGCAGCCGCAGATTTCCGCAAACCGGCCGCAGAAGTCGATTTAACTGAAATTTATCCAATCGTCTCCGAAGCCAACCATGCGATCAAGAACCTGCGGCGCTGGATGCGCCCGCAGAAGGCAAAAACCATTGCCATGATGCTCGGCACCCGGGGCACCATTGAGCAGCAACCTCGCGGCCGCTGCCTGATTATTTCGCCGTGGAATTATCCGGTTAATCTCACCTTTTGCCCGCTGATACTGGCCCTGGCCGCCGGCAATACCGCCATTCTCAAGCCTTCCGAGATGACACCACATCTGGCGGCTGAAATGAGCCGCATCGTGAAGGCCGTCTTCAAGCCCAGTGAAGTGGCGATTTTCGAAGGCGACGCTGATGTGTCAAAACAGTTGCTGGACTTGCCGTTCGACCACATCTTCTTTACCGGTGCGCCGGCACTGGGCAAGGTGGTGATGGCCGCCGCTGCCCGCAACCTTACCAGCGTGACCCTGGAGCTTGGCGGCAAAAGCCCGACCATCATTGATGAAAGCGCCGATCTCAACGCAGCGGCGGCCAACATCTGCTGGTCAAAATTCATGAACAACGGGCAGACCTGCATTGCGCCGGATCACATCTACGTGCACAGCTCGGTTGCTACCGCCTTTGAGCAGGCACTGAAAACGCGCATCGAAACCGTGTATGGCGTCGGTACTGAAAAGCAGATGGCCTCTCCGGATCTCGCCCGCGTCGTCAATCAACGACACACCGTACGGATCAAGACGCTGATCGACGATGCCCGCAGTCGCGGTGCCCGGGTGGCGCTGGGTGGCGACGTACAGGAAGCCAGTTGCTTCGTGGCGCCCACCCTGCTCGCCGATGTGCCGGCAGACGCGCGCATTAACCACGAAGAAATTTTTGGCCCGGTGCTGCCGCTGATTCGTTTCAACAACCTCGACGAAGTCGTCGACCACATCAACAGCGCACCGAAACCGCTCGCACTTTATATCTGGAGTGGCGACCGCAAGCGCGCGCGCTATCTGCTGCAACGCACTTCGTCTGGCGGCGCCTGCATCAACAATACCGTAGTGCATGCCATGCACCCGCTGCTACCTTTTGGCGGCGTGAACAACTCTGGCATCGGCAGCACACACGCCGAGTTTGGTTTCCGCGCATTTTCCCATGCGCGCGCTGTTGCCGACACCCGCATAGCCATGGTGCAGGCATTTTATCCGCCCTACACCGACCGAATGCGCAAATTGATCACCTTTGTCATCCGCTATTTTGCTTAGTAACGTGTGCGGAATTATGTATAAACACTACTGACCATAGACCACAGAGGCGAGCAATATGTCGGCACAGTCACCGGAAGCCATCAGGCCTTTGGAGGATGGTTACTTTGTTATTCACGAAGATGGCTCCATAGCGCTGCTGGGTTCATACAGCAAAGCGGCCAATCAGCATTACTTTCCAATCCGCAAACAGTGCCCGATTACCGAAGAGCCGGTAGAAACCGTTGAATTGCCGACAGAAGGCATTTTGTATTCCTGGACCTTTATTTCGATGTCCGTGATGGGTGCAACCCAGATGGGTGGCGGCGGGCACGGCGTCGGCCAAATTGATTTGCCGGGTAATGTCCGCATACAGTCACAGATTACCGGCAAACAGGGTGATTGGAAGATCGGCATGAAAATGAAACTGGATGTGCAGCCGATCATCAAAAAAGGTGACACGACATTCTGTACATTCTGCTTCAAACCCGCCTGATTTTTGCCAAATTACTTTATTAAATCATTGGATGTAAATCATGATTGACGATGTCTATGTCATCGGTGTGGGCATGCACCCGTTTCAGCGCGTGGCGCCTTCGGCGCGCGAAATGGCTTATGTGGCAGGCAAGGCCGCGCTGGCAGATGCCGGCATAAAATTCCGCGATGTTGGCGAACTTTACAATGGCTATCTTGGCGGCAACATGCTGGAAGGCATCAGTTTTGCCAAGGATTTTGGTCTGAACAATGCCTCGATCACCCATGTCGAGAATGCCTCGGCCACAGGATCTACCGCGTTCCGTGAAGCAGTCCGGGCTGTCAAGTCCGGTGATTGTGAAATCGCCATGGCGCTGGGTTTTGACGACATGATGAAAATGGGCACGACCATGATGAAGCTCATGATGTCAGAAGACCCGAAGATTGATTCCATTATTTTGCCCGCTGCGTTTTTCGCCATGTGGGCTACGCGCCGCATGCACGAGCAGGGTACGACCATTGAGACATTCGCCAAAATTGCCGCGAAAAACTGGAACCATGCGCGCCACAACCCTTATGCGCAGCGGCAGTCGGCCCATGAGGTCACGGTAGAGGAAGTGATGGCCTCGAAAATGGTTTCGTATCCGCACACCACGATGATGTCGTGCGCTGCCGGTGGTGGCGCGGCCTGTGCAATTGTTGCGACGAAGGCGATTGCAGAAAAACTGGCCAATGGCCGGCCGTTGGTCAAGGTGACGGGCTCGCAGTCAAAATCAGAACACTACACCCATGGCCATGTGTTTATGGGTGCCGTGGTGGGGCCGGGCGAGTTGACGCAAAGAACGACAGCGGCGCTTTACGAAGAAACCGGCATCGGGCCCAAAGATGTCAGTTTTGTCCATGTACACGACGCCTTTCCCATTGAGGAGTTGATGTACTACGAATTGATGGGTTTTTGTGCCGAGGGCGAGGGCGATCGCCTCGTTGCAGAGGGCGCAACATCCATTGGTGGCCGCATTCCTTTCTCGCCCGACGGCGGCCTGACGGCGCGTGGCCACCCGGGCGGGCCAACCGGCCTTGCCCAGGTCTGGGATGCCGTTACGCAATTGCGCGGTGAGGCCGGCAAACGGCAGGTGGCAGGCGCCAGAAACGGCATGGTGCACATGATGGGCGCCGGCTCCATCTGCGTGATGCACATGCTGCAACGCGAGGGATGATAAGCCCATATGTCCCATGATGGTCTTCATGTTCCTATAAATCAGGCCATTAGCGAGCTCATTGGACGGGAAATGCTAGATCAGTCTCGATGGCAAGAAACCCTGAAGGCCATGGAGTCGGTGGCACATGGCAACGTGGTTTCAGGTGATGCCGTCCACGCATGGCTGCAAGACTGGGACAGCCCCAATGAGTTGCAGCCCCCAAAGGCGGGCTAATGCGGCGGGTCTTGATGCAAGCAAATGAAGCGCGTAGCCTCCAAAAACTCATCCTGGGGCAGACCCATTCAGTCTTAGCCCTCCACTGCCCTGCCTGATTTTTGATGTTATATGCATGCAGGAGCTCCCTTATGAAAAACAATAAAGCACGAACTGGAATTATTATTCTGGCTATCCTTATACTTTCATTTTCCTTGAATCCTTCAGCAGACAAGCACAGAAAAAATATTCAGAAAAATACCTCTGACAGTAGCCAACTTGAAAATCTTTTTGGCGTCGGTCAATTAAATGCTTTTGCATCAAAATACAAGTCCGTCGGCTTTGCTTCGTACACCACAATCAATGATGAAGTTGCATCAATCGGTGTATTCGGCATGGTTTTTGTGTTTGATTAATTTTGGCGGCGCATACGTTCATCACGCGCCCCATCAGTTTCCATCTTTGCTACGGCAAAAGCCCCCATGAGTAGGCCATCACCTAGCACAATGAATCCCCTATTCTCGTGGGTGATGGCAACTCTGACTTTGCTTGCATAACAAAGCACTTTGAGCAGTAATCCGGATACGTTCCCCGGAAGGGTAAGCGGCCCATACGTTGCTCGCGGCCAGAACGAAGTGGGAATTTTCCCTTTTCTTCATTATCCTGCCGCATGACTGCTGCGAATCGGCATTCCCTGACGTTGTGACGTGCACAGGCTCATCACCCGCTTCACCACTCAAACAACAAAAACCTTATGGCCCCGACTGTTCCGCTGGACGAAATAGAGTTCACTGCCATTCGCGCCCAGGGACCTGGCGGCCAGAATGTGAACAAGGTGTCGAGCGCCGTACAATTGCGCTTCAACATTCATGCGTCATCCCTTGCGCCTGCCATCAAGGATGGCCTGCTCGCCCTGCCCCGTACACGCGTCAACAAGGATGGTGTTCTTTTCATCAAGGCGCAGTCCTCCCGCAGCCAGGAAGAAAACCGGGCCGCGGCACTTGCACTGCTTCAAGCGCTCGTCATCGAGGCCTCGCGCATCCCCACACCACGCCGCCCCACGAAGCCGACCTTCGGATCGCGGCAGCGTCGTCTGGAAGGCAAGTCGTTGCGCTCCGCAGTCAAGTCCTCACGGGGAAAAGTGGAAGAACAGTGACAGCCACCATCGGAAAACGGTTTGAGATGCGCATTACCAACACGGCACTGGAGAGAGAAATGATTGCAAGGATGTTCGGCGCGGCCCTGCTGTGTTTGCTTGCCGGCTGTTCCAGGACTGAACGCCCGCCAGCGGACCAACCTGACATACCCGCCATTTCATCGCTCGCTTCTGCTGCTGCACCGGTTACGCAGATAGAGGCGATATCGTCAGGAGTGGCATCGGCGGCGCCTGCTGTGCCGGTGCCGCTGGAGGAACCCTCTGAAGCCGTACTGCGCAAACTGGAGTTTGAGACGTATGCCGAGATCGAGAAAATGGGCGGCATGCCGGTAACGATAACGGCCACGGGGCAGTCACTCACGCTGCGTCCCAAACTCTATGAGGTGCGTAAGAAAAAGTGCACGCCAACCCCTCAGGCACCTGCCGGATGGTATGAGTGCAGCCTCATCATTACGCTGAGTCTGGCACCCGATGGCAGTGATCCGTCCGAGCAAAGCGAGCGCATCGGTGTGAAATGGGACCCGATGGGAAAGTGGGTGCGCCAGTAGCGCGCTTTTACTATTCCCTCACTATTCCTTGAACGGATTGAGTGTACGACCCAGATAATATTGCACGCTTACCGGCAGCGGTCGCAAACTACTGGCGAGCATCTTGTTGACGGTACCCGGCACACATGCCGGCTTGCCATTCATTACCGCATTCCAGCCCTCACGTACCACGTCCTCCGGTTGCTGCCAGAGAATGCCCGGCAGCTTGTCCGCCGCACTGCGCGTGCCCATGATGTCGTGGAATTCACTGTAGGTGAGTCCTGGACAGAGAGCTGTGACGTTGATGCCTTGCGGCTTGAGCTCCATGTCCAGTGATTGCGACATGTTAAGCACATAGCTCTTGATGCCGGTGTAGAGCAGGCTTGCACCGGGTGGCGAAAATGCAGCAATCGATTGTCAAACAGCGTGCAAAACTTTCCAGATTAGGGGTGGAAACAGCGCCCAATAGTTTCCACCCCAGTGTGTCATCCTCCGGCGCTTTAGCCGGAGGTATCTGGAGTGTTTTACATGGACATCATCTACGAGATTCGCCGCCGTCATGCTGTTCAGGGGCAGACGGTTTCTGCCATCGCCCGCGACATGGGTCTGTCCCGACCCACCGTCCGCAAGTATCTGCAAGTCACTGAAGAGCCCAAATATGAGCGACAGCAGCCGGCGTCACCTCGACTCGGCGGCTTTGAGGATCAGCTAACGGCGTGGCTGGAAGAGGAAGCCAAACTGCCCAAGCCGCGCCGGCGTACGGCCCACCGACTCTTTGAGGGCCTGCAGGAAAAAGGCTATGCCGGCGCCTATGACAGCGTGCAACGTTTCGTCAAGCGCTGGAAATCTGACCATCAGGGACCCAAGCCGACGGAGGCCTTTGTGCCCCTGGCCTTTCGCGCGGGGGATGCCTGCCAGTTCGACTGGAGCCATGAGCACGTTGAGCTTGGCGGCGTGCTGCAACGCGTCAAGGTGGCACACTTCCGCCTGACCTACAGCCGCCAGATGTTCGTGGTGGCCTACCCCCGGGAAATGCAGGAAATGGTCATGGACGCCCATATCCGCGCCTTTGAATTCTTTGGTGGCGTGCCAGCGCGGCTGATTTACGACAACCTCAAGGCCGTCGTTGACACCATCTATCACGGCAAAGAGCGTCAGTTTAACCGGCGCTTCCTGACGCTGGCCAACCACTACCTCTTCGAGCCCGTGGCCTGCACCCCGGAGTCGGGATGGGAGAAGGGGCAGGTGGAAAATCAGGTGGGCAATATCCGCGAATGGCTGTTTACGCCCCTGGCGCGCTTTGCCTCGTTTGCCGACCTGAACCGCTGGCTGGCCACCCGTTGTACCGAGTTGGCCCAACGCACCCATCCGACGCAGAGCGAGCGCACCATCGCCGCCTGCTTTGCCGAAGAGGTGCCGCTGCTGCGGCCCATCACCGCTCACTTTGATGGTTACGTGGAGCACATGCTGCGCGTCTCCTCCACCTGCCTGGTCCGGGTAGACCGGAATCGCTACAGCGTGCCCGCCAGCCTGGCCGGCAAAGCCGTGTCGGTGCGTACAACGGCAGATCAGGTGCGTGTGGTCGCGCAGGGTGCTGTCATGGCGGCGCATCCCCGTGTCTTTGGCCGTGACCAGCTGATCTGTGACCCCTGGCATTACCTGCCGGTGCTGGAGAAGAAGCCCGGAGCGCTGCGCGACGGCGCTCCCTTCGTGGCGTGGGCCTTGCCCAAGCCCATCCAGATCGTGCGTGACCGCATCGTGAAACACCCCAAGGGAGATAGCGCCTTCGTCGAGCTGCTCATGCTGGCCGGTGAGACCGGGCTGGAGGCGCTCACCATGGCCTGCGAGCTGGCCCTGGAGTGCGGCACCGTCAGCGCCCCGGTGGTCATGAACGAATTGCGGCGTCTGATGGCACCGCCGGTGCCCGCCGCCATCCATGTCCCTGATGGCATTGCACTGACCCTTGAGCCTCTGGCCGACTGCGGTCGGTATGACCATTTGCTGGGGGTGAGCCATGTCATCCACTGATCACATCAGCAGCTTAAAGGCCTTGAAGCTCTATGGCATGGCCACTGCCTGGAGTGAACTGCAGGCGGAAAAGCCCCGGCAGACACACCGCCCGGAAACCTGGATGGAACGCCTGCTGGTGGCCGAGCAAACGGATCGCCAGCTCAGGAGCCTGCGCTATCAACTCAAGGCCGCGCGCTTCCCGATTCATCGCGACCTGCTGGGCATCGACTGGAGCGAGACGCCGCTGTCACGTACGGCGGTTGAGCAACTGGCCACGGCAGCCTTCATGGAAACGGCGCATAACCTGATCCTGGTCGGTGGCACGGGCACG
>JBASJP010000266.1:0-12259 GCA_049655345.1 Moraxellaceae bacterium | reverse complement strand
GTTCCACCCTGGCCCAGCTGGGCAACCCCGACATGCGTACGCCGATTGCACTCGGACTGGCTTGGCCAGACCGAGTGCCGGCGGGAGTGTCGGCGCTGGAGCTGTTTACAACGGGCAGCCTTAATTTCGAGGCTCCCGATGAGGTGCGTTTCCCATGTCTGCGTCTGGCACGGGAGGCCATGGCGGCAGGAGGAACTGCCCCCGCCGTGCTGAATGCTGCCAATGAAGTGGCGGTGCAGGCCTTTCTCGATGGGCGGCTGCGATTCACGGATATTCCCGTGCTTATCGAGCGCACACTTACAGAATTGCCAATGATGGCAGCAGATGAGCTGTCCACAATCCTTGCTGCAGATCGTGCTGCGCGTGCGCACGCCTCCCGGCTGTTGCCGGTATCAGTTTGAGGGTGGGGCAATGAATTCTGTTTTGTTGATGGTACTGGCGGCGATCATTGTTCTGGGGCCGTTGATTGCCATTCATGAGTTTGGTCATTTCTGGGTGGCCCGCCGCGTCGGGGTCAAGGTCATCACGTTTTCCATCGGCTTTGGCCCGGCCCTGCTGAAATGGAAAGACCGTCACGGCACCCAGTTCCAGGTTGCCGCCATTCCTCTGGGCGGCTTTGTGCGCATGGCGGACGAGCGCGAAGGTGAGGTGCCCGCCGAAGACATTCCCCGGGCCTTCAACAACCAGCCGGTATGGGCCCGCATGGCCATCGTTGCTGCCGGCCCCCTGATCAACCTCCTGTTTGCGGTGCTCCTTTACTGGGTTCTGTTTCTTCAGCCCACCGAGACCTTGCGCCCGGTGGTGGGGCGTGTCATTGCTGATTCGCCGGCTGCGATGGCCGGTCTGGTGTCCGGCGACGAGATTGTGGCGATTGATGGCGAGCCCGTGACTGACTGGGAAGCCATCAACTATGCACTGATAGACCGCATGGGCGAGTCCGGCCAGCTGCAGGTGTCCATACGTCCGGCCGGTTCGACAGGTGCCAGTCAGGAACGGCTGTTGGCGCTGGATCATTTCCTTGGCGGGAGCGATGTCGATCCTTTCCGTGAAATCGGCTTTACGCCGTGGCAGCCGTTGCTGGACCCGGTCATTGGTGAAGTGGTCGCTGGCAGTGCCGGTGAGCGCCAGGGTCTTAAGGCGGGTGATCGTATTCTGGCTGTGGATGGACGTGCAGTTGAGACCTGGCAGGATTTTGTTGATGTTGTGCGAGTGCGCCCGGAGTTGCCTGTGCTGGCCGAGGTGCTGCGTGGATCTGATCGTCTGCAGCTTAATCTGGTGCCTGCAGCAGAGAAGGATGATCGCGGCGTTGTGCGTGGCCGTCTTGGCATTGCCCTGAAAGAGCAGCCATATGAGGTGCCGGCCGCCTATCGGCAGACAGTTCAGCTGGGACCTGTCGAGGCGGCGGGTGCTGCCATCATGAAAACAGGAAAGCTGATTGCGTTTACACTGGAGTCCATGGGCAAGATGATTCGCGGCCTGATCAGCGTGGATAACTTGAGTGGTCCCATCACGATTGCTAAAGTCGCCGGCCAGTCGGCGTCATTGGGCTGGGAAGCGTTGCTTGGTTTTATGGCGCTGCTGAGCGTCAGTCTAGGTGTGCTCAACTTGCTGCCAGTTCCTGTGCTGGATGGTGGCCATCTTGTGTATCACGCGATTGAAGGAATTACGGGGCGTCCCCTCTCGGAGCGGGTGCAGATGTTTGGTTTGCGTATTGGCGTTGCCATGCTCATGAGCCTGATGCTGTTGGCCATATTCAATGATTTGAGCCGCCTGTGAGCGCGGGGTCTTTTATTCCATGAGTTTTTTACGGCTGCGGCAGGCATTGCCAGCGACCGTCGTGATGTGCTGTGCCGTTAGTGCGGTACAGGCCGACGAGAGCTTTGTCATTCAGGATATACGGCTTGAGGGGCTCGCCCGGCTTTCTGCTGCCAGTGTCTATGCGGCACTGCCCTTGAGTGCGGGTGATCGCGCTGATGAGGCGAAAGTGGCCGAGGCGCTGCGGTTGCTATTCAAGACAGGGAATTTCGAGGATATCCAGATCGGACGCGATGGCGACGTTCTGGTGATCCGGCTGACCGAGCGGCCCTCGATCATCAGTCTGGATATCAAGGGTAATAAGTCCATCGACAAGGATAATCTGCTGAAGGGGTTGAAGTCGGCAGGCCTGGCAGAAGGGATGGTCTTTCAGCGCTCGGTGCTGGATCACGTCAAGCGCGAACTGGAGCGACAGTACATTGCCCAGGGGCGCTATGGCGCAGAAATTACCGTGGATGCCAAGCCAAAGCCCCGCAACCGGGTGGCCCTCGATATCCAGATTGAAGAGGGTAGTGCCGCCAAGATCCGGGGCATCAACTTTGTCGGCAACAAGGTGTTTGATGACAAGGTATTAAGCAGTACGTTCCAGCTGCGGCCGACACACTTTACCTCATTCTATAAAAACGATGACAAGTACTCCCGCGAAAAGCTGCAGGGTGATCTGGAGCGCTTGCGCTCGCAGTACATGGATCGTGGCTATGTGAATTTTACGGTGAACTCGACCCAGGTCACGCTCTCGCCTGACAAAAAGGATGTCTTCATTGATATCAATCTTAGTGAGGGCGAGCAGTTCAAGTTTGGCGAGATAAAGATTTCTGGTGAGCTGCCTGTTGCCGAAGATATGCTGAAGCGCCTCCTGCTGATCCGGAAGGACGATATTTTCAATCAGGCCGGTATTACCAGTACGACAAAACTGATGACGCGCCGCCTTGGGAATGATGGCTACATATTTGCGGAAGTGAATGGTGTGCCTGATATCCACAATGATACCCGTGTTGCAGATGTCACCTTCTTTGTTAATCCCGGCAAGCAGGCCTATGTTCGCCGTGTCAACTTTTCCGGGAACATGAAGACTGATGACAATGTCATGCGCCGTGAAATGCGACAGCATGAGGGTGCACTGGCTTCAAGCGAAAAGCTGGATCTTTCCAAACTCAGATTGCAGCGCCTGGGATTCTTTGAGGAAGTGACGCTGGATACGCCGCGAGTGCCAGGTGTATCGGATCAGGTGGATGTCAATATCGCAGTAAAGGAACAGCCCTCCGGTACCATTGGTGCCAGCATCGGTTTTTCTCAGGGTTCCGGCATGATTTTCAGTGCCAATGTCAGCCAGACCAATTTCATGGGAACGGGTAACCGTTTTTCTGCGGCACTGAACCGTTCTGATACACAGGACTCCTATAACCTGTCCTTTGTGGATCCCTATTTCACACTTGATGGCGTCAGTCGCGGGTATAATATTTTTTATCGTGAAACCAAGTTTGATGCCCGTAATGTGAGTAACTACGTTACCAATACGATGGGCGGCAATATCAGCTTCGGTTATCCGATTGACGAGAACGAGTCCATCAACTTTTCGGTTGGCGCGGACAAGACCGACATCACTATCGGATCACTGGCATCCGAGGTTGTGACTGATTTTGTGGCTGTCGAGGGCGATCGCTACCTGAATTACACGAGCACACTGTCCTGGGGACGTAACACCCTTAACCGTGGCATGTTTGCGGATCGTGGTGCCTCACAGTCGGTGGGTCTCGAGTTTACCCTGCCGGCCAGTGATCTTGCCTTTTACAAGCTGAGCTATAACGGGCAGTTGTTCATTCCTCTTGGTAATCCCCTGGCCATGCGTTTGCACACCAGCCTGGGTTACGGGGGCAACTATGGCGATACCAGCCGACTCCCGTTCTACAAGAACTATTTTGCGGGGGGCTTTGGTTCGGTGCGGGGCTACGAGGACAATACGCTGGGGGCAAAGAGCTGTTCCGTTGCCCTCTGTCCGAATGACCCCTATCCCGAAGTGGTGGGGGGTAATATTCTGATTGAGGGTGGTGCAGAGTTGATCGTGCCGACACCGTTTGCTGCCGGTAACCGTCAGCTTCGGACGGTCGTCTTTCTGGACGCCGGTAATGCCTATGACACCGAAGTGCCGGGTTATGGTCTCGATCTGTCACTGATGCGTTACAGTGCAGGCATCAATCTTTCGTGGTTGACGGCGATTGGGCCGCTCAGCTTCAGTCTCTCCCGGCCGCTGAACAAGCAGCCAGGTGATGAAACACAGGCTTTCCAGTTCACCATCGGTCAGGGGTTCTGACCAGGGCTGGCAGGGAATTCAACAACAAGGCCGGATGGCCTGAAAAAACGGGGATTACGTTCATGCGTCATAGTCTGATTATTGCCGGCCTGCTTGCCGGCCTGATGTCGGGTTCTGTTGTGGCACAGCAGGCCAGTGTGGTGGTGGCTGACAGCCAGGCGGCCCTGATGGCAACCGATGTTGCGAAGAAGGCAATCGAGAAGCTGCAGGGTGAACTCAAGACGCAGCGTGACCGGATGGATGCCATTCGCAAAGAGGTCAAAGTTATTGAAGACCGCTTCCAGAAGGATGCTTCCGTATTGAGTGAAGCCGACAAGAAAAACATGCAGAAGCAGGCCGAAAGCAAGCTGAGCGAGTACCGCAATCTGGCCGAGACAGTGCAGAAGCGCAGCCAGGAAGTTCAGGGTGAGCTGTTGCAGCGCATGATTCCCAAAATGGAAGCCGTGATTGACGAGCTGCGCAAGGCCGGTGGTTACGACATCATCATTGAAAAGAAGAATGTGATTTTTGTTGATCCTGCATCGGACATCACGCGCAAGATCACTGAAAAGCTTAACGCAGCCAAGTAAGTCGCAGGGGTTGTCTGTGAGTGCAAAAACAGTCTGGACACTGTCAGAGCTGGCAGAAATGCTGGGCGCCGAGTTGCGTGGCGATCCTGCGCACAGGATTTGTGGCGTACATACCCTGACGGTTGCCGGGCCTGATCAGCTTGGCTTCCTGGCAAACCCGCGTTACGTGGGCGAGCTTGAGCATACGCGTGCGGGTGCGGTGCTGCTGCGTCCGGCGGACGCAGAAGGCTATGGCGGTAATGCGCTGCTCTTGGCCAACCCTTATCTGGCCTATGCACGTGTTGCCCGGCTGTTTGACCAGACCCCTCGACCGGCTGCCGGAATCCATGCAACTGCCGTGGTTAGTGCGACGGCGCGCGTTGATGCCAGTGCTGCCGTCGGGCCGCATGCCGTCATTTCGGATGAGGTTGTCGTGGGGCCGGGTACCGTCATTGAGGCAGGGGCGGTGATCCATGCCCGCAGCCGGATCGGGCGTGACTGCCGGATCAGGGCCAACGTGGTTGTCTATCATGACTGCGTGCTTGGAGACCGGGTCAATCTTCACTCGGGTGCGATTATCGGCAGTGATGGTTTCGGTTTTGCCAACGATGCAGGTCGGTGGGAAAAGATTGCCCAGATTGGCCGCGTCGTGATTCATGATGATGTCGATATCGGGGCCAATACCACCATTGACCGCGGCGCCCTGGAGGACACGATTATCCATCAGGGTGTCATCATCGATAACCAGGTGCATATTGCCCACAATGTGGTCATTGGTGCGTTTACGGCCATTGCCGGCTGCGTTGGTATCGCGGGGAGTACCCGGATCGGTGCTTATTGCGTGCTGGCGGGTGGTGTTGGTGTGGCCGGTCATCTGGAAATATGTGACAAGGTGCAGTTTACCGGCATGACCATGGTCACCAAGTCGATCACGGCTCCCGGTTCCTATTCATCGGGAACCGGCATGGAATCCACCGTGAACTGGCGCAAGACGGCGGTCAGACTGCGCGGTCTGGACGACATGGCCAGGCGTTTGCGCGAGCTGGAAGCCCTTGTTGCGAAGATACAGCCGCCCGCTGAGCCTGTTTGAACCCTCTTTTCTGCTCAAAATCAAGCCTCTACGCGGGGCCCGTGAATCCTTACAATAGCCTGTCTGGGTGGTCGCGCAGGATGCCGGCCACTGACCACGCCATTTGTACCTGAGTTACCCGAGGACAGTACGACCATGATGGATATTCTGGAGATTCGCCAGTTCCTGCCACAGCGCTACCCGTTCCTGCTTGTTGACCGGGTGACTGATGTGCAGGCCGGAAAGATCATTAACGGCTACAAGAATGTCTCGGTCAATGAGGAGTTCTTCAACGGGCATTTCCCGGAGAAGCCCGTCATGCCAGGCATGCTGATTCTTGAGGCCATGGCCCAGTTGTCCGGAATTCTGGGTTTCTATACAACCGGCAAGCGTCCGGCAGATGGTTTCATCTACCTGTTTGCGGGTGCCGACAATGTACGCTTCAAGCGTCAGGTCGTTCCCGGGGACCGTCTTGACCTGCAGGCAGAAGTAACCGGCTCGAAACTTAATATCTACAAGTTCACATGCCGTGCGATGGTTGATGGAGAGCTGGCCGCCAGTGCTGATATTCTGGTTGCCGAGCAAACGGTATAAAAATAACTAGGGGTTTGCCTGTGATCCATCCAACCGCGATTGTTGATTCCCGTGCTGAACTCGCTGCTGATGTCGAGGTAGGCCCGTACAGCATTATTGGACCCGATGTGGTGATCGGTGCAGGTACTCGCATTGCCTCGCATGTGGTGATCAAGGGGCCCACCCGGATAGGGACCAATAACCGGATTTTCCAGTTTTCCAGCGTGGGCGAGGATTGCCAGGACAAGAAATACAATGGCGAACCTACGCGTCTGGAAATCGGTAATGACAATGTCATTCGCGAGTCTGTCACCATTCATCGTGGCACCGTTCAGGATGACGGTCTGACGAAAATTGGCGATGGCAACCTGTTCATGGTTGGCGTGCATGTGGCCCATGACTGCAAGATTGGCAGCAACAATATTTTTGCCAATACCTGCGGCATTGCCGGGCATGTGCATGTTGGCGACAACGTGATTCTTGGCGGGATGACCGGTGTCCACCAGTTTTGTCGTATCAGCTCTTATTCCATGGCGTCGGGCTGCAGTCTGATTGTGAAGGATGTGCCCGCGTATGTGATGGTGGGTGGTAATCCTGCAGCCGCGCATGGCATGAACTTCGAGGGTATGCGTCGTCGTGGCTGGACACAGGAAACGATTGGCAAGTTGCGCAAGGCGTACAAGATTGTCTTCCGCGAAGGTCTGACCCTGGAAAATGCCCTTGTCGAGCTTGATGCCATGGTGGCCGAATGTCCCGAGCTGGGTATTTTCATTGATTCCCTCAGGACGTCCACCCGCGGCATAACGCGCTAGCCTCATGACCAGACCACTTCGCATCGGTATTGTGGCCGGTGAAGTTTCTGGCGATACGCTGGGTGCAGGCCTCATGCAGGCATTGCGGCAGCGTCTTCCCCATGTCGAGTTTGTCGGTATTTGTGGACCCCAGATGCTGGCCGAGGGTGGTCAGTCAATCGTTCCGATGGAGCGTCTTTCCGTCATGGGGCTCGTGGAAGTGCTTGGTCGCCTGCGTGAGCTGTTCACGATTCGTGACGAACTGGTACAGCAGTTCACCGAGCAGAAAATCGACCTCTTCATCGGTATCGACGCCCCCGATTTCAATCTGCGCATCGAGGCCATGCTGAAACCCCTGGGCATCCCGACGGTGCACTATGTCAGCCCCTCGGTGTGGGCATGGCGCCAGGGGCGCGTGGAGGGCATTCGGCAAGCCGTGGATACGGTGCTTTGCCTGCTGCCGTTCGAAAAGCAGTTTTATGACCAGCATGGAGTGAATGCCGTCTTTGTCGGGCACACACTGGCCGATACCATGCCGCTGGAGCATGACACTGAGGCATCACGGCGCGCACTCGGGCTGAATCCTGATGCGGAGTACATTGCACTACTGCCGGGTAGCCGTGGTGGTGAAGTCAGCCGTCTTGCTCCTCGTCTTTTTGCCGCCGCAGCGCAGTTGCGCAAGGAGCGGCCGCAGGCACAGTTCATTATTCCCGCCATTAATGCGGCTCGTCGCGCAGATATCGGGCGCTACCTTGCAGAGGCCGGCGTGGAGGCGCATGTCTTTGATGATACCTATGGTGCCGGCGTAGGGCGTCTGGTGATGGGAGCAGCCGATGTGGTGGTGCTGGCCTCGGGAACGGCTACGCTGGAAGCCATGCTGCTGAAAAAACCCATGGTGATTGTTTATTACCTGCACTGGTTGACCTGGCTGATTGTCCGCCTGCTGGTGAAAGTGCCGTACGTGGGGCTACCCAATCTGCTGGAAGGTGATGTGCTGGTGCCAGAGCTGCTGCAGGATGCCGCGACACCAGATGCCATCTGCCGCGAAACGCTGCGTTGGCTTGAGGATGACGGTTATCGACAGCAGCGCCTGCAGAAGTTCACCCGCCTGCACGAAATGTTGCGGCAGGATGCAAACGGTAAGGCTGCAGATGCCGTGATGCGTCTGCTGGATTCACGTCAGGCAGGGGCGAGCTGAGATGGCGCGGCAAGAGCGTGTTTTTCCTGCGTTGCCCGATCTGTCCGGGCTGATCGTGGCAGGTGTGGATGAGGTTGGTCGCGGGCCGCTGGTAGGCGCGGTGGTGACGGCAGCGGTCATTCTTGATCCTGCCCGGCCAATTGCCGGGCTGGCCGACTCCAAGGCGCTCACGGAAAAAAAACGACTGGTGCTGGCGGACGAGATTCGTGAGAAGGCGCTGTCTTTTGCCCTTGGGCGGGCCGAGCCTCATGAAATTGATGAACTGAATATCCTGCATGCCACCATGCTGGCCATGCAACGTGCCGTTGCTGCCCTGGATGTGGAGCCGCAGCATGTGTTGGTGGACGGCAATCGTTGCCCGCGCTTTTCCTGTGCCGCCACCGCTGTGGTGAAAGGGGATGCCCGGGTTGCAGTCATCAGCGCGGCCAGCATTCTTGCCAAGGTGGCACGGGATGCCGAAATGATCACCCTGCATGAAGAATATCCGCAATACGGCTTTGATCAGCACAAGGGTTATCCCACGGCAGTACATATGGCTGCGTTGCAGCAGCATGGGCCTATTTCTGAGCACCGTCGTTCATTTGCACCTGTGCGTCTGGCTCTGATGGAGCATTTCCCCGGAGACAAGAAATGACCGGTTTCGTGCATCTGCATGTTCGCAGCGAGTTTTCCCTGAAGGACAGTATTGTCCGTATTGATGAGCTGGTCGCTGCCACGACAAAAGCCGGCATGCCATCGGTTGCCATCAGTGACCTGATGAATCTTTACGGACTGGTGAAATTCTACAAGGCAGCACAGGGCAAAGGCATCAAGCCGGTATTTGGCAGCGATCTTGTGGTCAGGGATGGCGAGCAGCTGTTTGAGGTAACCGTGCTTGTGATGAACGAGCAGGGTTACCGCAATCTTATCCGTGTGATTTCGGATGCCTATATCCACGGTCAGGAAATGGGTGATGCGATTGTTGCACTTGAGCTGCTGAGAAAGCATGCGGACGGCTTGATCGTCCTGCTGGGACGTCGCAGTGACATCGGCCAGACGTTGCTTGGCTCGGATGAGCAGACGGCGCCTGACCATCTGGCGAAGTGGATGCAGCATTTTCCGCAGCGCGTTTATCTTGAACTGACCCGTACCGGTCGTGATGGCGACGAGGATTTCCTGCATGCCGCCATGGCGCTTGGCGAGCAGTTGCAGTGCCCGGTAGTCGCAACCAATGATGTGCGCTTTCTGGTGCAGGATGACTTCGAGGCGCATGAGGTACGTGTCTGCATTGCACAAAGTTATGCACTGGATGATCCGCGTCGTCCCCGCGACTACTCTTCCGAGCAATACCTGAAAACGCCTGAGCAGATGGCCGAGCTGTTCTCTGATATTCCGGAAGCGCTGGAAAATACGCTGGAAATTGCCAGGCGTTGTACGCTGGACATCACGCTCGGCAAGAACTATCTGCCGAACTATCCGGTGCCGGAAGGCATGACCATGGATGAATACTTCATCCGGTATTCGCGCGACTGCCTTGAAGAGCGCTTGAGTGTCCTTCTGGACAGTACGGCAGCGGATTACGCTGAAAAGCGTAAAACATATGCTGACCGCCTTGAGTTTGAGCTTGGCATCATCAACCAGATGGGGTTTGCGGGCTACTTCCTCATTGTGATGGACTTCATTCGCTGGGCAAAGCTCAATGGTGTGCCGGTCGGCCCTGGCCGCGGCTCCGGTGCTGGTTCGCTGGTGGCGTATGCCCTGAAAATTACGGATATTGATCCGTTGCCCTACGACCTGCTGTTCGAGCGATTCCTCAATCCCGAACGTGTCTCCATGCCCGATTTTGACATCGATTTCTGCATGGACGGCCGTGATCGTGTCATCGATTATGTCGCCAACAATTACGGCCGCGAGGCGGTGTCACAGATCATCACGTTTGGCACCATGGCAGCAAAGGCTGTGGTACGTGACGTGGCGCGTGTGCAGGGCAAGTCCTATGGCCTGGCAGACCGAATTTCCAAGCTGATCCCGTTTACGCCGGGTATCTCCCTGCAGGAAGCACGTGAGCAGGAACCGCAGCTGAATGATCTGCTCACCAATGCAGCTGAGCGTGATCATGAGGATGCGCTGGAAATCTGGGAGATGGCGCTCAAGCTTGAGGGTATTACGCGTGGTGTCGGCAAGCATGCCGGTGGTGTGCTGATCGCGCCGGGCAGCCTGACGGATTTCACGGCCATTTTCTGTGATGAAGAAGGGCGCTGGGTCAGCCAGTACGACAAGGATGATGTGGAGCAGGTGGGGCTGGTGAAGTTCGACTTCCTTGGCCTGCGCACACTGACCATCATCGACTGGGCACTGAAGGACATCAACGCCAAACGCGCACGTCGGGGCGAAGCGCCACTCGACATCATGCAGGTGCCGCTGAATGATGCGGCGAGCTTCAAGCTGTTGCAGGAGGGTCGCACAACGGCCGTGTTCCAGCTGGAATCCCGCGGCATGAAGGAGCTGCTGAAAAAGCTCAAGCCGTCGAATTTTGAAGACCTTATTGCATTGGTGGCACTGTATCGTCCAGGCCCGCTTGAGTCCGGCATGGTGGATGACTTCATCAACCGGAAGCACGGGCGGGCACCAGTGGCTTATCCTGATGCGCAATACCAGCACGAATGCCTGGAGCCGGTGCTGAAGCCGACCTACGGCGTCATCGTGTATCAGGAACAGGTGATGCAGATTGCCCAGGTCATGGCGGGCTATTCGCTGGGTGGCGCCGACATGCTGCGTCGCGCCATGGGCAAGAAAAAGCCCGAAGAAATGGCCAAGGAACGTGTCAAGTTCATGGATGGTGCCAAGAGTCAGGAGATTGATGCCAATCTTGCCGGCCACATCTTTGACCTGATGGAAAAATTTGCGGGTTACGGTTTCAACAAGTCGCACTCTGCTGCTTACGCACTGGTGTCCTACCAGACCGCCTGGCTCAAGCATCATTACCCTGCCGAATTCATGGCGGCGGTGCTGTCATCTGAAATGCACAACACCGACAAGATCGTGACGTTCATCGAAGAGTGTCGCGAGATGAAGTTGCGGATCGTGTCACCGGATGTGAATCATAGCCGCTTCAAGTTTGTGACCACGGATGCCGGTGAGATCATTTATGGTCTGGGAGCAATCAAGGGGGTTGGCGAAGGCCCGACCGACAACATCATGCAGGCGCGTGAAGCCGGTGATGCCTTCAGGGACCTGTTTGATTTCTGTCTGCGTGTCGACTTGCGCAAGTGCAACAAGCGCACGCTGGAGGCGCTGGTACGAGCCGGTGCACTGGATGCGCTGGGGCCTCATCGCGGGGTGATCATGGCGTCGCTGGACGAGGCGGTGGCCGCTGCCGAGCAGCAGGCCCGTAATGCGGATGCCGGCATTGTCGACCTGTTCGGCGATGTGGTGGAGGCCGCACCGAGTGGCGAGTTCATTGATGCCTTGCCGTGGACTGATGATGAACGCCTGATGGCGGAAAAGGAAACGCTCGGGTTGTTTCTTACCGGGCATCCGATTGATCAGTACGAAAGCGAGCTGGTACGGTTTGTCGAACAGCGTCTTGCTGATCTGCAGCCTACCCGGCGCGGGGTCACTACCACGGTGGCAGGTCTGGTGATGGCCAGCCGCATCCAGAAGGGTGCGCGCGGAAACCGGGCATTCGTGACTCTTGATGACCGCACAGGACGCATCGAGGCGGCCCTGTTCAGTGATGCCTATGAGCAGTTTCGTCATCTGCTCGTTAAGGACACCGTGGTCGTTGTCGAAGGCGAAGTCAGTCATGATGACTATGCCGGTGGCCTCAAGATGGTGGTGCGCAAGGTCATGAGCCTTGCCGAGGCCCGGGCCAGCCGCAGTCGCGGCCTGGAGATACGGGTCGATGCCGCCAGCATGGGCAGCCGCTTTGTGCAGGAGTTGCAGCAGTTGCTCACCGGACATCGGCCGCTTGAT
>JBASJP010000265.1:0-1719 GCA_049655345.1 Moraxellaceae bacterium | reverse complement strand
TGGGCCGATGAAAACGGGAATCTCGGTCCGGTGTATGGCTCACAGTGGCGCTCCTGGCCCACCGCTGATGGCCGTCATATCGACCAGATCACCCAGGTGATCGAACAGATCAAGCAGAACCCCGATTCACGTCGGCTGATCGTGTCCGCCTGGAATGTCGGCGAAATCCAGAACATGGCACTGCCACCCTGCCACGCGTTTTTCCAGTTTTATGTAGCCGACGGCAAGCTGTCCTGCCAGCTTTACCAGCGCAGTGCAGACATTTTTCTGGGCGTGCCGTTCAACATTGCCAGCTATGCCCTGCTCACCATGATGGTGGCCCAGGCCTGCGACCTGCAGCCCGGCGACTTTGTCTGGACCGGGGGCGACTGCCACCTTTACAGCAACCACATGGAGCAGACCGACCTGCAGCTCTCGCGCGAACCCCTGAAGCTGCCGGTGATGAAAATAAATCCGGACGTGAAGAACATTTTTGATTTCAAATATGAAGACTTCACGCTGGAAGGCTACGAGCATCACCCGCACATCAAGGCACCGGTGGCCGTCTGATGACCGACACGCACAAGCCCCGTCTGGCGCTCATCGCCGCCGTTGCTGAAAACGGTTGCATCGGAATCGGCAACAAGCTGCCCTGGTACCTGCCGGAAGACCTCAAGTACTTCAAGGCCGTCACCAGCGACAAGGCCGTGATCATGGGGCGCACCACGTTTGATTCGCTGGGCCGGCCCCTGCCCAACCGCACCAACATCGTGATCACGCGCAATGCATCGTTTACTGCACCGGAAGGTGTACGGATCGTGCACTCGCTGGATGAGGCCATCGCGCTGGCAGAAAACGTTGCCTTCATTGATGGCAGCGAAGAAATCATCATCATGGGTGGCGGCCAGATCTATGCCGAAGCCCTGCCCCGCGTCGACCGCATGTACCTCACCGAAGTCAAGAAAGCCGTGGCGGGCGATGCCTTCTTTCCGGAGTGGAACCGGCAGGAATGGCAAGAGACCGGCCGCCAGGATCATCACTACGAGCCGGCACAGACGGACTACAGCTTTGTGGTCTATGACCGCCGCCCCTAAGGAGCTACCTCTTCTGGCATAGGCCGCGCAGATCACAACTGACCTGCGTCACCTCTACCAAAGTTTCAGTCCGCCACGGTTGTTACCCGCAGCGCGGACGTGCTTGAATCCGCCCCATCATTTTTGCAACCGGAGACCGTCATGTACACAATAATGGCACTGGTATTCACTTTCGGATACCTGTGCATTGCCTTTGAGCATACCCTGCACGTGGACAAGGCCGCCTCTGCCCTGCTCACTGCCGTGCTGACCTGGACCGTACTGGTGCTTGGCGCCGACGCCATTATTCCTGCACTGGAGGTTGCGGCACACGGCGGTGATGCCACCCACATGGTCACCAGCGAACTGCGCCATCATCTGGGTGAAATTTCCGAAATCCTGTTCTTCCTGCTCGGTGCCATGACGATTGTTGAGCTGATCGATGCCCACGAAGGCTTCAAGGTCATTACCGACCGTATCAAGACCACCAATCGCGTCAAGCTGCTCTGGCTGATCGGCTTCATTACCTTTTTCCTGTCGGCCGCCCTCGACAACCTCACCACCACCATCGTGATGATCTCGCTGCTGCGCAAGCTGATCGGGGATTCGCACGAGCGCTGGTTTTATGCCGGCATCGTGGTCATTGCCGCCAATGCGGGCGGTGCGT
>JBASJP010000264.1:0-8784 GCA_049655345.1 Moraxellaceae bacterium | reverse complement strand
GGCACTGGCCGCATCGCACCCCGGCATCACGCTGTATGTCGATCTGACCGAGCTGCGTGGCTATCACTACCACACGGGCCTGGTGTTTGCGGCTTACGCCCCCGGCACCCGTGCCGAACTGGCCAAGGGTGGCCGCTACGACCATGTTGGCGAAGCCTTCGGTCGCGCCCGCGCTGCCACCGGTTTCAGTGCCGACATGAAGGCACTGCTGGCGTTTGGCCCTGATAGCGCACTGCGCAAGTCCATCCTGGCCCCGGCCGGCGATGACGCCGCCTTGCGTGCCGCGATTGCCGACCAGCGCCAGAAGGGTGAGCACGTGGTGCAGCAGTTGCCGGGCGACAACACCACTGCTGCCGCGCTGGGTTGCGAGCGCATGCTGGTGCAGCAGGACGGCCAGTGGACGGTCAAGAATTCCTGATTTTCCTATTTATCTGAATGCAGTAACCGAGAACTGACATGGGCAAGAATGTTGTTGTGCTGGGCACCCAATGGGGTGACGAAGGCAAGGGCAAGATCGTCGACCTGCTGACCGACAATGCTTCGGCCGTGGTGCGCTTTCAGGGCGGTCACAACGCCGGCCATACCCTGTGGGTGGATGGCGAAAAGACCGTGCTGCACCTGATTCCGTCCGGCATCCTGCGCAAGAATGTGCTGTGCCTGATCGGCAATGGCGTTGTGCTCTCGCCCGAAGCCCTGCTCAAGGAGCTGGCCGGTCTTGAGGCCAAGGGTGTTGATCCGCGCGCGCGCCTGAAAGTGTCGGCAGCCTGCCCGCTCATCCTGCCTTACCACGCCGCCCTCGATCAGGCGCGTGAAGCGGCACGTGGCAGCGCCAAGATCGGCACCACCGGTCGTGGCATCGGTCCCGCCTACGAAGACAAGGTGGCCCGTCGCGGCCTGCGTCTGGGCGACCTGTTCCGCCCCGACACACTGGCAGCCCGTCTGCGCGAAGTGCTCGATTACCACAACTTCCAGCTGGTGAACTACTACAAGGCCGACGCCGTCGACTTCCAGAAGACGCTGGACGATGCGCTATCCTGGGCCGAGCAGCTGCGCGACCTCGTAGCCGATGTGCCGGCGATCCTTCACCAGTTCCGCCGTGAAGGCAAAAACATCATGTTCGAAGGGGCGCAGGGTTCGCTGCTCGACATCGACCATGGCACCTACCCCTACGTAACTTCGTCCAACACTACAGCCGGTGGCACCTCGACCGGTTCCGGTTTTGGTCCGCTCTATCTGGATTACGTGCTGGGCATCACCAAGGCCTACACCACCCGTGTCGGCAGCGGCCCCTTCCCGACCGAACTGGTCTATGACGCCGCCAATGATGTGGGCGATGCCATCGGCAAGCACCTGGGCACCAAGGGCCACGAGTTTGGTGCCACCACCGGTCGCCAGCGCCGCTGCGGCTGGTTTGATGCCGCCCTGCTGCGCCGTGCCGTCGAACTGAACTCGATTTCGGGTCTCTGCCTGACCAAGCTCGATGTGCTCGACGGACTGGAAACCGTGCGTGTCTGCACCGGTTACGAGAGCAAGGTCGCCGGCTCCATGGAATGCATCATGTCCGATGCCGAGTCGTTCGATAACGTGGTGCCGGTGTACGAGGACCTGCCAGGCTGGAGCGACTCCACCGTTGGCGTCAAAACCCTCGACGGCCTGCCTGCCAATGCCCGTGCCTACATCAAGCGCATCGAGGAAGTGGTGGGTTGCCCCATCGACATCATCTCCACCGGACCGGACCGCGACGAAACCATCGTCCTGCGGCATCCGTTCAACTGAGAAAAACGGAGGCGATGATGCAACCATCCGCCTCCTTTTTTTCGCCGCGGCACTGGCTGCGCGCGCCGGTACGCCGCGTCCTGACGCGCCAGCTCTATTTCACCGGCGCCGAGTCCGTGCTGCTGGTCATGCTGATCGGCATTGCGCTTGGTGCCATCATTGTTTCGCAACTGCACTACACCTTCGGCCAGAGCGGTGCCGACACCCTCCGGCTGCTGGCGCAACTGCTGTTCAGCGAACTTGCTCCGCTGGTAACGGCACTCATCCTGATTGCGCGGTCTTCCTCTGCCATGGCCAGCGAGCTTGCCGCCATGCAGGTGCATCGCGAAATCTGGGTGTTGCGACAGTTCGGCGTGAGTCCCGTGCACTACCTCGTTGTTCCCCGCGTCGGCGGCATGGTGCTGGCAAGCGTATTCCTGGCACTGTATCTGGCACTGGCGGCCCTGCTGACGGCAGCCCTGATGACTGCCGGCCCCAATGCCTGGGACGAGCTGCTGCAACTGGGTGATGTACTGCCGTTGCAGCGCGTGCTGGGCGGGCTGACCAAAACCGCCCTGTTCGGCAGCGTCATTGCACTGATTGCCTGTCGCGCCGGTTTTCTGGCCGGCTCTGCCATGACCGACATTCCGCAGGCGGCATCCCAGGCCGTGGTACGCAGCCTGATCGCCGTCTTTGTGCTGGATGCCTTGTGGGGGCTGCTGTAATGACGGGCACCCCCACTGCCCTGCCCACCCCGGGACGCTGGGCACTCGGCAAATTACCGCGAGAGAAACTCGAAACCATACTCGCCACCGCCAGTGCCCGTGGGCTGCGCACCGCATGGCTGGGGCCGGACGCCGGCTTTCTCAGCAACCTGTCCCTGTATGAAAACCTTGAGCTGTTTGCCGAATGGCAACAGCGGCCCGGCGCGTTCGCTGACGAACTGCAGAACGCCATGACACTGATGGCGATTGATGACGCTGACTGGCTGCATGAACGTCCGGCACACCAACCCGAGCAGATCCTGCAACGTGCCCGCCTGCTGCGTCTGGTGGTGCTGGCGCCCGACATTGCGATCATCGAGCCGGCCGATGCCGAGGCACTGCTGAGCCTGCCCAGTGCCGTTTTCAGCAGCAGGCTCCAGCACAGCCGCCTGCTGCTGCGCGCTGCCGCAGGCCCCGGGTGGCCAGACCTGACGGACCATGCCATGCTCTTTGGCATCACTGCGGAAACACCAGCCCCATGAATCGCCCGCTCCCTACCGACCCTCGCTTCCTCCGCCTCAGGCTCAAGCTTGGGCTGTTCATCGGCCTGGGCCTGGTGCTTGGGCTCAGCCTGCTGCTGGGCATGGCGGTGCGGCAGGGCTATTTCTCGGCCAAGACACCGGTATTCTTCATTGCCGAGAGTGGTGCCGACCTGCGCGCCGGGATGGCGGTAAAACTGTCCGGCTTCAAGATTGGCACCGTGCGTCGTGTCGACCTCAACGAAGCAGCACGTGTTGATGTGGAAATGGCGATCGAGGATCGCTACATGAAATGGGTCAAGGCCGATTCGGTTGCCACACTCGCCCGCGAAGGCATGATCGGCGACAGCTTCATCAGCATTACCCGCGGCACGCCGGAGCTGCCGGCACTGGCATCTGATGACCGCCTGCGCTTTGAACTGGGCCGTGGTCTGGCCGACATTGCCCAGGACGTGCGCAACCGAGTGGTGCCCGTGATTGATGAGCTGCATGTACTGCTGAAGTACACGAATGATCCGAAGGGCGATGTGCGCCAGGGATTTTCGAACCTGAACCGGCTGGCGGCAGAACTGCGCGAAACACGGCGCAAGGTGGACACAACGCTGGCCGGCATTGACCAGCTTGGCCGTGAAGATGCACCGGCAACACTGGCGGCCACGCGCAAGACACTGGAGCGTACGGACGCGATGCTGCACGAACTGGAAACCACCATTCCGGCATTGCGCACGCAGGCAACCCAGACCCTGCAGGCACTCAACGAAACAGCAAGCACCGCCACCCGCACCGCCTCCGAAACCGAACGCCTGCTGAAGGAAACCGCGCCGCAACTGCTGAGGGTGCTCAACGAAACCGAAGCCCTCATGCTGGAGAGCCGCTCTGCCGTCAGTGCTGCGCGCACGCGCTGGCCGTTCACGGGACCGGACGTGGCTCCCGTCTCTGCAGAACCCGGCAAGGACTGACTCACCTCAAGACGTCGGCAGCAGTTTCCGGACCAGTCCGAACCAGAACACGCTGATCATGCCCAACGCCACCGCGAGTGTCAGCTCCTGCAGCGGCAACGGCGCAAAGCGCAGCAGCCCGCCCAGCACCGGCACATAGACGGACAGCAGCAGGATCGCGATCGTAATGCCCGTGATCCCCCACAACAACGAATTGGGGATGCGCAAGGCGGACAGCAGCGAATGTGCTCGTGAGCGGTTGGAAAAAATCAGGGCGAGATTGGCCATCACCAGCGTAACAAACGCAAAGGCGCGTGCCTCGGCCTCCGGCAATTGCTGTAACGCCAGAACATAGGCCGCCATCACCACCAGCAGTACACCCGTCCCCTGCAAAAATGCCAGCAGCAGCGTCATGCCACCAAACAACGGCACGCCGGGATCGCGTGGCGGACGTTGCATGACATCTGCCTCGGCCGGTTCGTTCTCGAATGCCAGCGAGCAGGCCGGATCAATCACCAACTCAAGAAACGCAATGTGCATGGGAAACAGCATGGCCGGCAAGCCGAAAAGGGCCGGTAGCAATGCCATACCCGCAATCGGCACATGCACGGCAAGAATATAGGACATGGACTTGCGCAGATTGTCGAAAATGCGCCGCCCCAGCCTCATGGCGCGCACAATCGAGGCGAAGTTGTCATCCAGCAACACCAGTGATGATGCCTCGCGTGCCACATCGGTACCGCGACCGCCCATGGCAATGCCGACATGTGCCGCCTTGAGCGCCGGTGCATCATTCACACCATCACCCGTCATCGCGACAATGTCGCCATTGGCTTTCAGGGCCTGCACGATACGCAGCTTCTGGTCAGGCGAAATGCGGGCACACACGCTGACATTGCCGATACGGGCCTGCAGTTCGGCATCACTCATCGCCGCCATTGCTTCGCCCGACAGCACCTCGCCTTCGATGATCCCTGCCTGCGCAGCAATCGCACTGGCTGTTGCCGGATAGTCGCCGGTAATCATCATGACGCGAATGCCGGCCGCGTGACTTTCTTTTACGGCCGCAGGGATTTCAGGACGCAGGGGATCGTACAGCCCAAGCAGGCCGACAAATTCAAAATCGAAATCGTGCTCGCTTGGCGGCCAGTTTTCACCGGCAAACCGTGACTGCGCCACCGCGAGCACCCGCAGCCCCTCCCCTGCCATGGCATTCACATCGGCCGCAACTTTCTGGCGACGCTGATCATCGAGGTGGCACAGGTCAACGATGGCTTCCGGTGCACCTTTTGCCGCCACCACATGCACATCACCACTGGCCGCACGCCAGACATGCGACATGGCACGCAGCTCGGGTGTCAGTGCATATTCATGCACCAGCTCCCAGTCACGGTGCAAATGTTCGGTGTTGTCGAGGAAATGCTGGCCGAGCCGGTGAAATGCCTGCTCCATCGGATCAAAGGGATCGGTTTCGCTCGCCAGAATGGCAAACTCCACCAGCGTGTGCACATCCTCCGGCAGCACAGGTGGTGCCGCCTGATAATCCACGGCAATGTTTGTTGCGCCGGCATACAGACGCGCAACTGTCATACGGTTTTCCGTGAGCGTTCCGGTCTTGTCCACGCACAGCACCGAGGTAGCCCCCAGTGTTTCGATGGCATTGATGCGTCGCGTCAGGACATTTTCCTGCGACAGCCGTCGCGCCCCGAGCGCGGGAAAAATGGTGAGCACCACCGGATACTCTTCCGGCAACATGGCCATGGCGAGTGCAATACCGGCCAGCAGGGCCTGCAACCAGTCACCATGCATGAGACCGTGTGCCATAACGAGCAGAAGACTCAAACCAAACGCCAGGAGTGCCAGGTTGCGCACCAGCGCGGCGGTCTGCTTTTGCAGGGGCGAACGTTCTGCCTGCAAGGTATCCAGCGCCGTACCGATGTGGCCGATCTCGCTGCGCGGCCCCGTGGCCGTAATGCGGGCGATGCCCTTGCCGCGCACCACCAGTGAGCCGGAATACACGAAGGGAAGATTGTCACCACCCGGCCGGCCCGGCACGACCTCGCCGGTTGCCGCCACTTTTTCTACCGGCACGGCCTCACCGGTAAGCAGGGACTCGTCTACCTGCATGACACTGGCCGACAGGAGCACGCCATCCGCCGGAACCCGGTCCCCCTCGCCAAGAATGACGATGTCCCCCTGCACCACGTCACGGCCGGCAATCCGCTGTTGCAGGCCGTCACGAATCACGAGGGCGCGCGGACTGGTGAGATCACGCAAGGCATCAATGGCTTTCTCGGTCTTGCCCTCCTGATACAGCGTGAGCCCCAGCGTGACCAGCACAAAACCGAACAGCACCAACCCTTCCTGCAACTCGCCAAATGCAAGATAGAGGCTGCCTGCTGCCAGCAGCAGCAAGAACATCGGTTCGCGCAGGGTTTCCCGGACAATCGTCAGCAGTGAACGACGCTGCCCTCCGGGCAGGCCGTTGGGGCCATCCTCGGCCAGCTTGCGCGCCGCCTCCTCTGCACTGAGGCCCTGCTGCATTAGATCATCATTCATCGGTTCATCAGCCCTTGCGGCAGCGCTTACACGACCGCTCCGAACAGCCGTCCAATCCCGGCCGTTATCCCCAGCGCCAGTGCGCCCCAGAACATGACCCGGCCGGCACCCTTCCAGAGACTGGCGCCACCGGCACGCGCCGCCAGCCCGCCCAGCAGTCCCAGAAACACCAGCGATGCCGCAGACACGGCAGGGATCAGCGCGCCTGACGGCACTGCCACCACCATCAGCAACGGCAGGGCCGCGCCCACCGCAAATGTCCCCGCTGACGCCACGGCCGCCTGCACGGGACGTGCCGTCATGGTGTGCGAAATACCCAGCTCGTCACGGGCATGCGCACCCAGTGCATCATGGGCCATCAGTTGCAGTGCAACCTGACGGGCCAGCGGCTCATCCAGTCCGCGTGTCACATAGATCTGTGTCAGCTCGTCACGTTCGGACTCGATGTCCGTGGCCAGTTCGTGGCGCTCACGCGCGAGATCCGCCTGTTCGGTATCGGATTGCGAACTCACCGAGACATATTCGCCGGCCGCCATCGACATGGCGCCCGCCACCAGTCCCGCCACACCCGTAATCAGGATGTCATTGCTGGCCGCTCCCGCCGCAGCCACGCCGACGATCAGGCTGGCGGTCGACACGATGCCGTCATTGGCGCCGAGCACGGCCGCACGCAGCCAGCCGATACGGTCCGTCCGGTGCAACTCGGTCAGGGGGGAATGACTCATGGGAACTCCTCGCGTGATCTGGCAAAAACAGCCAGCCTTTTTATAGCGCAAATGTAAGCCGCAGCAGAACCTGCCTGAAGGTATCACGCTTCCAGACAATACCGTCGTCACAAGACTGACGCCGTATCTTCATGAAGCTGACGCCGGGCTGCAAAAAAGCCGGCGAAGAATGCATGCACCTGCCGTTACCGCTACGTGCAAGCGCATTCACCCTGAGGACTCCCTGCCCATGAACACGCAAGACATCGAGAACATCCCGACCAACCTGTCGGCCAACGAACACTTCCAGGACGTGGTCAATCGCGTTGCCATGTCCCGGCGCAAGGTCATCAAGAGCGGGCTTGGCCTGAGCGCCGCCATGTTTCTGGGCGGCTCGCTGACCGCCTGTGGCAGCGATGACGACAGCCCTGCCGCATCCAGCGGCAACCCGGCACCGACACCCGACAGCACCGGCACCATCAGCTTCAGCCCGATTGCCGTCTCTTCCGGCGACAGTGTTCTGGTCCCGGCCGGTTACCAGGCCCAGATTCTGGCACCGTGGGGCTCGGCATTATTCAACGACTCCCCCGCATGGAAGGGCGATGCCTCCGAAACAGGCGACGACCAGGCCCGGCAGGTGGGTGACAATCACGACGGCATGCATTTCTTTGCCATTCCGGGCGCGGACAGCAGCACGGAAGGCCTGCTCGTGATGAACCACGAATACTGCAACTACGAGTACCTGTTCAAGCCGGACAATTACGGTGACGACCCCACCGCCACCTGGACCCTCGACAAGGTGCGCAAGGCCCAGCACGCCCATGGCGCCTCCGTCCTGCACGTGCGCACGAACAGCGCCGGCAAATGGGAAGTGGTGATCGGCTCTTACTATAACCGCCGCATCACCGGCCGCACGCCGATGGAACTGACAGGTCCCGCCGCCGGCAATGCGCTGGTGAAAACCGTTGCCGACGCCACCGGCACCCGCGTATTCGGCACACTCAACAACTGTGGCAACGGCTTCACGCCATGGGGCACCTACCTCACCTGCGAAGAAAACTTCAACGGTTACTTCGGCACCACCTCAGGTGTGGATACCCGCGACACGCACATGAAGCGCTATGGCATTTCGGCGCTGAAGTCAGGCTATCGCTGGGAAGAATTTGATGACCGCTTTGATTATGTGAAAGACCCGAACGAAGCCAACCGTTTTGGCTGGATCGTGGAAATCGACCCGTTCGATCCTAATTCGATTCCGAAGAAACGCACTGCACTGGGCCGCTTCAAGCACGAAAACGTTGCACTCACGCTCTCCAAAGACGGCCATGTTGTTGCCTATATGGGTGATGACCAGGCCAACGATTACGTCTACAAGTTTGTCTCTGACAATGCGTATGTGGAAGGCAATGCTTCCCTGAACCGCGACCTGCTCGACAGCGGCAAACTCTATGTCGCCAAGTTCACCAATGGCGCAACCGCCAGCGACATGATGGGTGTAGGCGAGTGGATTCATCTCGACAAGACAGCCAATGCCACGCTGGCGGCAGACAACGTCAATTTTCCTGATCAGGCCGCCGTGCTGGTC
>JBASJP010000263.1:0-14061 GCA_049655345.1 Moraxellaceae bacterium | reverse complement strand
GGCCGGCCGTTCAGCCCTGCTCAGGCCCGTAGAGGCTGCGCAGCAGGCAAGCGATTCCGTCGTCGCCGATGCCGGCCATCATCAGCTGGTGCATGTCGCCAGCGTGGGCTGGGTGCGGTGTGCCGGTTTGCAGCAGGTGATCCAGGCTGTCGCCGGGGGCATCGAGTACACCGGCAAGGCTGAGGGCGTTGCCGGTATCCGGAACCAGCCATTCGGTCACCATGGCGGCATTCGCCCGCGCATCCAGCGCCCACTCACTGGTGTCGACGCCGGCATCGGCCAGCACATCCGCATCCAGCAGCAGGGTCTGGTCGGGTCCCAGCCCCAGTTCATGCCCGGAGGTGAGTTGCACCAGCGCGGTACCATGGCTGCCGGTGTGCAGCAGCGTGCCAGTGGCAAGCGTCATGCCGGCGATCAGCGGCATCTGTTCGTTGCCATCCTGCAGCCAGACATCACCGGTGGCATTCATGACGCGGGCGGCAAATGAAATCAGGGTGTCCATGACGGGCCTCTCTGCACGAAGGGCATTGATCAGCGTTAACTCAGGCTAGGGCGCCGCCGGTGGTGTGCCTACCGTACTGAAGGACGGTGCCGGTCCCTGCCTCACCGGGGCGTTCCCCCAACTCATGGATAAACGGCGGCAAACAAGGATGGATGGCAAGGTGCGCCCGCTTTGCTCCGCTAGTGTTAAAGAACTGTCGCAGCACTGCATGCGGTTCGTGGTTGCAGGCCCTTGCCGAGCGTGTTCAGGGATGGCCCTTGGTGACAGCGGTACGGATGGCAAGGGGAATGGAAATGCCCGTAATGCTTTCTTCTGATTTTTACCGTGTGGTCGGCAAGGGTTGGTGCACATGAGCCGGCCGGACACGCTAGTTGACCTGCCGCGCCTGCCCTGGTTGGCAGCGGCAATCACCAGGGCCTCGTCGCTGCCCGGTTTCCGCCGCCAGATCATTCGTCATGCGATTACGGCAATGACACTGGCACTCATGCTGCTGTTGCTGGCCAGTGGCCTGCATGATTTTTCGGCCAGGCGTGCGCAGCTGGACCGGGAGGTCGTGCTGCTGACGGATCTGGTGGCAGCGAATATTGCCGCAGAGCATGTGCCTGAAGATGCGGCCTCTGTTGAGGCGTTCCTGGCGCCCGTGCGGGAAGCTCCGCATATTGATGCGGCAATCATCAGGGATGCAGAGGGTGTGGTGCTCGCGGCGATTGGCCATCCGGTAAACGAATCGATGCTGTCAGAGCGTTTTTTCGGAAAAACACAGGTTTTACGAACGGTGAGGCATGCCGGCGCTGTGATTGGCGATGTCAGGCTGCACATCAGTCACCGCTTTCTGGTTGTCACGTTCCTGCAGGAAATGTTGTGGTCGCTGCTGGCGCTTGTTCTGGTTGGCGCGATTGCCGCATTGCTGCTGTATCGCGCCCTGTTCCGTTTCTCCAGCCGCCTCGCCGACCTGACGGACACCATGTCGGGAATATCTGCCAGTGGTAATTTCGGTCTGCGCCTGCCCGAACAGAAATATGGTGAGGTCCGGGAGGTGGCGGTGCTGTCGCGCTCGCTGAATGCCTTGCTCGATGAAGTTCAGGGACGCAGTTTCAATCTGGAGTGCGAGCTTGAAAACTCGCGGCTGATTGAAATGCATCTGGGCAAGATGTCGCTGGCCGTTGAAAATTCTGCTGCCGGAATTTTCATTACCGATCCGGATGGCTGGATCGAGTATGCCAACACAAGCTACCTGGAAATGAACGGGCTGAGCCAGGATGACTGCATCGGCATTCCAAGCTTGCTCGTGCAGAACAAGCATCTGACATCCGATCTCCATGCATCAATGTGTGATGCCCTGAAACAGGGGCATAACTGGCAGGGAGAGATCAGCGCCCGGCGCAAGGGCGGTGAGATTTACTGGGGGATCATGTCGCTGGCCTCCATTCGCAAGGATGACGGCAGCATCGCGCACATCATTGGCAATATTGATGACGTGTCCGCGCACAAGCGTGCGGAAGAAACCATCAACCGGCTGGCCTATTATGATGCGTTGACCATGCTGCCCAACCGCCACAGTTTTGGTGAGCAGCTGCCCCGGTTGCTGGCCAGGGCTACCCGCAAGCGTGAAATGGTGGCGGTCTGTTACCTTGATCTGGATCGTTTCAAGGAGGTCAATGACACGCTTGGACACAGCATGGGCGATCATCTCCTGCAAACGGCAGCAAAACGTCTGCAGTCAGTATTGAGGGAGCATGATGTGGTGGCTCGTCTGGGGGGTGACGAGTTTGCCCTCATCATTCCGAATCTGCATGATCGCGCCAGTGCAGAAGTGGTGGCCCGAAAAATAATCGATCACATGACGGCACCATTCCGGCTGGATGGCCGCGAACTTTCCGTGACAGCCAGCATGGGCATGGTGTTTTTTCCCGAGCATGGCAGTGATGCGGATGACTTGCTGAAAAAAGCCGATATTGCGCTGTACCGGGCCAAGGCGCTGGGGCGCAACAATTTCCAGATTTTTTCGCTCGGGCTTGAGGAGGTGGGGCTGGCGCGGCGCGAGCTGGAGGCGCAGATCCGGCAGGCGCTGGTGACCGAGGATTTCTTTCTGGAGTATCAGCCCAAGCTTGATCTCGGTACGGGAAAGTTGTGCGGTGCAGAAGCGCTGATCCGCTGGAATCATCCGACGCTGGGGCGTCTGCCTCCCGACAAGTTCATCCCGCTGGCGGAAGAAAGCCGGCTCATCATTCCATTGGGTCACTGGATCATCAATGAAGTGGCACGTCAGCAAGCCGCGTGGAGTGCCGAGGGATTGCTGGTGGTGCCGGTGGCCTTGAACCTGTCCACCATGCAGTTCAAGAATGATGATTTGCCGATGCGTTTCAGTGAGGCCCTGCGGCAGCATCACGTCAGTGCCGACCTGATAGAACTTGAAATCACGGAAAGCCTGCTCATGGATGATCCCGAACGCATCCGTCTGCAACTGGCCGAGCTCGATGCCATGGGGATCGGTATTGCGATTGATGATTTCGGGACAGGTTATTCCTCGCTCAGTTATTTGCGCACACTGCCGGTGAATGTGCTCAAGATTGACCGGAGTTTTGTGCGTGATATTGAAACCACGGATGACCGGATCACCCAGGCCATTATTGCCATGGCCAAGAGTCTGGACATGAAAGTGGTGGCCGAAGGTGCAGAAACCGCAGGCCAGATCGAGCATCTGCGCAAGCTGGGGTGCGACGTGATTCAGGGGTATGCCTACAGTCGTCCGCTGGCTGCCGAGGTGTTTGCCATATTCCTGCGTGCGCCGTCGGATGAGGAAGTGTCTGTCCTTGCCGAGTGACGCAGCGAACGGACGTCAGGGAGCCGGATGATGTGCGTCCACGCCATGCACATGCAGCGCCAGCTGCACCCGGTCATGCACCTGCAGCTTGCTGAAAATATGACTCAGGTGATCCTTTACCGTGCGCTCGGCCACACCCAGTTGGCGGGCGACTTCCTTGTTGGAGGCACCATCGGCCACCAGGCAGGCCACTTCCTGTTCCCGATCCGTCAGTCCCCGGCGCCAGTTGCTGCTGAAGGTGCCGGAAGCAGGCTGCACGGCCACGCTCAGCATCAGTCGTGACAGCAGCGAGCGGCCAATCCAGAGTTCCCCGTTGGCAACCGCCAGCACCAGGCGCGGTAGCAGGTCCACACTGATCCAGCTGTTGCAGTAACCCCGGAAGCCCACGCGCAATGCCGCCACGCCTTCGTCGTCATGCGGCACGGCGCTGCAGGCGACCAGCCGCGGCGGGCAGGCTTCCTGCCAGAGTTCGGGGCGCGTGACGGCGGGCAGGCCGGGCAGGTGCAGGTCAATCAGGCTGACGCTGCCATCCCCGGCGGGAGGTTGCCACAGGTCATGGCCCTGCAGGCGGCAATGCCCGGCCAGCCCGTGCCGCCAGTGTGCCAGCAGGCCGGCATTGGCGGTGTACAGGTGCACCGGGGGCAGTTGCAAGGTGGCCATCAGCGTTCACTCAGGGCGTAATTGCGGGCGCGCAGCATGGGCTTGAGCAGGTACGACAGCACCGAACGCTTGCCCGTCAGGATGTCCACGTCCGCCACCATGCCGGGCAGGATGGGCTGACGGTCAGAGCCCACCCAGGACTGGTGCGTGCGCACATGCACGACATAGAACGCATTGCCCTTGTCATCAGTGACCGTGTCGGCCGCAATGTGCTCCAGCGTTGCCTCCAGTCCGCCGTAGATGGAAAAGTCATAGGCCGTAAAGCGCACCACGGCTTTTTGTCCCGGGCGCAGGAAGGCAATGTCGCGCGGCTGGATGCGCGCCTCCAGCAGCAGGTTGTCGTTGAGCGGCACAATCTCGATCAGGTCCTTGCCCGGCTGTACCACGCCGCCCACGGTTGTCACCAGCAGGCGCTTGACGGTGCCATGCATGGGTGCACGCACCTCGGTACGATCCACCTTGTCCTGCAGAGCGCTGGTTCCGGCTTGCAGCCCCTGCAGCTTGCCCATGGTCTCGGACAGTTCCATGCGCGCCTGGTTGCGAAAGGTCAGCTCGGTTTCCTGGCGCTTGCGCCGTGCCTCGTTGATGGCGGACTCCAGCCGGGAAATCTGCGCATTGGCGGTGTCACGCTCCCCGCGAAAACGCGCTGCATCACGCTGCAGGCGCAGGATCTCCACATCAGAGACGGCGCCCGAGCCGGACAGCTCGCGCGTCATGGTCAGTTCCCGCTGGGTCAGGGTGAAGCTTTCTGCAGCCTGGTTGCGCCGGCTGATGACCTCGTTCATTTCCTGAGTGCGCTGTTCCAGTTGCTGCAGGGCGATGCCCACACCGGATTGCAGCTCCTGACGCCGTGCCAGGTACAGCGAGCGTTCGGCTTCGGCCAGTTCCGGAAAGGCCACCTCCAGTCCATCGGGCAGGACGAAGGGGCGATCCTCCGCAATTGCGCGCAGGCGTGCCGCCTTCGCCTGCAGTGCCACGACCTGGGATTCGTTTTCCTGCAGCGAGGAGGCAAAGCGCGTCGGGTCGATACGCAGCAGCAGCTGTCCTTTCTCCACGATATTGCCCTCCTGCACCAGAATGCCGGAGACAATCCCACCATCGAGACTCTGCACGATCTGGACATGGCTGGACGGGATGACCCGGCCCTGTCCTCGCGCCACCTCGTCAACCGTCGCCAGTGCGGCCCACACCAGCATCACCACCAGCAAACCCAGCATGCTCCAGACAAAGGCACGGGCATAACGGGCGCGCGGGCTGGCCAGCAACAGGCCGGCATCGGCCCAGAAGTCACCCACCGGGGTACTTGGCGGTGCAGGCGTTTTCATGGCCTTGCCCCCCCGATCTGGCCCGCCTGCAGGGCCGCCACCACCTTCTGCTTGGGTCCGTCGGCCACCACCCGGCCCCCGTCCATCACGATGAGGCGGTCGGCCAGATCCAGCAGCGAGTTGCGGTGCGTGACCACCAGCAGTGTCTTGTGCAGGGCATGGCTGTGCAGGCGTTGCTTGAGCTGTTCCTCGGCGCTGTGGTCCATGGCACTGGTCGGCTCGTCCAGCAGCAGGACGGGGGCGTCCCGCAACAGCGCACGGGTGAGGGCAATCTGCTGGCGCTGCCCGCCCGAGAGGGATTCCCCGCGCTCGTCGATAAGCAGGTCATAGCCCTGGGGGTGAGCGCTTGCAAACTTGTCGATGCCAGTCAGTTCTGCGGCTGCCAGCAGGGCCGCGTCATCGGCCAGCGGATTGCCAAAGAGGATGTTGTCGCGCAGCGTGCCGTACACCAGCTCCACGGACTGCGGTACATAACCGATATTCCGGCGCAACTCGGCCGGATCCAGCTGGCGTACATCCACCCCGTCCAGCAATACCGAGCCCTCGGCCGGAGCATACAGGCCCAGGATGAGCTTCTCCAGCGTGGTCTTGCCCGAGCCCACCTTGCCGATGATCGCCACTTTTTCACCGGGGTTGATGTGCAGCGACACATGCTTGAGTGCCGGCAGCGCCGCCCCCGGATAACTGAAGCTGACATCGCGGAACTCGATGGCGCCCTTGAGGTGGGGGCGATGCAGGAACTGCCGCTCCGGTGGCCGCTCCAGCGGCAGCGCCATGGTTTGCGACACCCCCTCCAGCGCCGTGCGGGCGGCATGGTATTGCGTCAGCAGCGCCGCCACCTGCGCCAGCGGCGACAGTGCCCGGCTGGCCAGCATCACGCAGGCAATCAGCCCGCCCTGGCTCAGCCCGCCATTGCCGATCTGGTAGACCCCCAGCACCAGAATGCTGATCAGCACCAGTTGCTGCACCAGCAATGTGACATTGGTTGCCGAGGCCGCCACCAGACGCAGGCGCGAGCCGATCTCCGACTGGTAGCGCGTGTTCTGCTCCCAGCGGCTCTGGATCTGCCCCTCCGCCCCCAGGGTCTTGATCACCTCCAGTCCGATCAGTCCCTCCACCAGCACGGCATTGCGCTGCGCCGAGGCGCGATAGGTGAGTTCGGCCAGGTCATGCATGCGGTGCTGCATGAGCAGACCGTAGCCGGTAGCAATGATGAAGCCCAGCAGCGGCGGCACCACCATCCAGGGCTGGATCCACAGTGTTACCAGCAGGAAGAGGATCACAAAGGGCAGGTCGATCAGGGCGGTTGCCGTGGTCGAGGCAATGAAGTCGCGTACCGTTTCGAAGGCGCGCAGATTGGCGGCAAACGAACCCACCGAACGCGGCTTGGCATGCAGGCTCATGCCCATGACCCGTTCCATGATGCGGGCCGACAGGGTCAGGTCCACCTGCCGGCTGGCCAGGTCGATGATGTAGCCGCGCAGCATGCGCATGGTGAAGTCAAAGCACAGCACCAGCGCGGCACCCAGCACCAGCACCCACAGGGTTTCCATGGCCCGGTTGGGCACCACGCGGTCGTAGACCGTCATGGTCAGCAGCGGGATGACCAGCCCGAACAGGTTGACCAGCAGGGCGGCCACCAGCGCATCCCGGTAGAGGGGGGCAGCCTCCTGCAGCACGCCCCAGAACCAGTGCCGCGCATGCAGGTCACCGGTCGACGGCGCGCGCGCCTCGAACTGGAACTTTGGCTGCACATAAAAGACCAGGCCGGTATGGCGGGCGGCCAGATTCTCGCGTGGCAGCAGCGTCACCCCGCCCGATTGCGGAAACAAGACCCGCGCCCGCCCGTCACTGGCCCAGCCCAGCAGCAGGCAGGCCATGTTGTTTTCCAGCAGCAGGATGGCAGGGAGCAGGGCGCCTTCGATGGCGTCCAGTGACTGGCGTTGCAGCCGTGCGGCAAGTCCGGCACGCGCGGCGGCACGGGGCAGCAGGGCCGGGGTCAGGCGATGGTCGGTCAGGGGGAGGCCGGCGGCCAGGGCGTCGCGCGAGAAGGCATGACCGTGGTGGTGTGTCAGTTCCACCAGACAGTCCAGCAAGGGGTCAGGCTGGGCCTCCGGCCCGGCACGCACCCACGCCGGTTTCTGCGCTGCAGCCTCTGCAGTTGCCTCGTGCGCCTTCATTGTCGTCTCCACGACTGGCGGTCGGCCTCTCCGTGCCGTCCCGTATCATGCTTCAAGCATAGTCGAGGATTGTGGCGTGCAATGGCGGCGTGTCAGTACGGCGGGCGGTAACGCGAGCGGGGATGAATGATGCCCTGGTCAGTGACGACCAGATGCAGGGGAATATCCCAGGCGGCCACGCCCAGCTCCCCCACCTGCTGGCAGGAATGGGCAACGCCGATGAGCAGTGGTTTGTGTGGCGCGACACCCTGCCGGCGGGCCAGCGTGCGGTCATAAAAACCACCGCCCATGCCCAGACGGTTGCCGGCGGCATCAAAGCCCACCAGCGGCATCAGGATGACATCCAGTGACTGCGCCGGGCGCACGGCGCCACCACGTGGCTCCGGAATCCCGAAACGGTTCCTGTGCAGGCGCATGCGCGGGGACCAGCGCACAAAACGCAGGGTGTGTGCGGGAAATGCCTGCAGAACGGGAAGGTAAAGTTGCTGACGCGCAGGCGTGATGCGTGCCAGGAGTCGCGGATCAATCTCGCCGTCATTCGGCCAGTAAAGTGCGACATGACGTGCTGTCGCCAGCGCCGGCAACTGACGCAGACGTTGTGCCAGCTTGCGTGCCGCCACGCGTTGCTGCTGCACGGAAAGCGCACGACGGCGCCCGCGCAATTCGCGGCGAATGTCTGAACGGGATGCGGGGAGGGAAGACATGAAGAAAGAATGTTCTCCGGGATGCCGCTACCAGTCGTAACCCTTGAACCCAATGGTTCAAGGGGGAAGCACGGCAACGATATCAGGCTTTCCGACGGGCGGACATGCACACAATCATCGCGCGAACTTCCCAGCGTAATGATATCGGCTCAGGGGACTGGACCAGTTGGCGAACACCCCAGGGAACAGCGTCAGTATACCAAAGACAACTTCATTGCCGACAGCCCCGGGACCAACGGTTTGTAGAGGGGCTGTCCGGCGAAAGGGATGTGCGATCAGGCAAACAGGGACTGGCCCTTGTCCAGCGTGAGATCAATCCTGCTGATCAGTCGCGCCAGATCGGCGGCATCAACCGCATCGTTGCTGGCCTTGCGTGACGCATCCAGCAGCTCATGGGAAATGTTCAGGGCGGCTATCACCGCAATGCGCTCCAGCCCCAGTACTTTGCCGGAGGAACGGATCTCGCGCATCTTGCGGTCCAGGTACTGGGCCGAGGCGCGCAGGCTTTCCTGTTCGCTTTCCGGACAGTTGATGCGGTAGGACTTGTCCAGGATGAAGACTTCGAGCGTGCTGGTTTCGGTGCTCATGCGGATATGGTCCCGGTGAGTGGGGGGTTAGTCCTGATCCTGTTCCTGGGCCTCAAGGGCTTTCAGGCGCAGGATGATGGCTTCGACACGGGCCTTGGCCAGCTCGTTCTTCTTTTGCAGGTCGTCACGCTCGCCCAGCAGCGCCTGTTCACGCTCGCGCAGCTTGCGGTTGTCCGCCATGAGTCGGTCAGCCAGTTCGACCAGGCTGTCAATGCGGGCACTCAGGGTCTTGATATCGGGCGATGACATGGCGGGTGCGTCTGAAGGCGTCGGGAGTTACTATGGAGGGTACTATAGTTTTTACCCTGAATCAGGGTCAATCGAATAAGGTCTGTCATGCACCCAGCCGCCACCGCGCCCACCCTCGAAGAACTTGCCGCTGTCCTGTTACGGCTGAATACCGCCTGCACGGCCTCTGAACTGCACGGTGTGCTGACCGGGCTGCTGGCCGGCGGCGCACGGCTTAACCGCAGCATGTTGCAGAAAGTGCTGGAAGCACATGCAGAAGCAGACGCAGCGTTCAGTGACGAGGTGGTGGCCCAATTGTGGCAACTCCACCTCAAGACGCTGGAAGACCTGGGCGAGAGCGAGCTGGTGTTCAGTCCCATGATCCCCGAGGACGATGATGATCTTGGGCACCGGGTGACCGCGCTAGCGGACTGGTGTCAGGGTTTTCTGGTCGGTTTTGGTACGGCGGTACGCCCCAACGACACCCGTGTGCATGAAGAATCCGTGCGTGACACCCTGCAGGATATCGTGCACGTCGCCAACGTCGACCCGTCAGCGCAAGACGATGATGAAGGCGACGAGTTTGCCTACGCCGAGCTTTACGAATTCGTGCGCATGGCCGCCATTCACCTGTTCGAGGAAATGGCGCCGCCGGAAGAGCAGCATCCGCACAACGAAGACGTGCCCGAGCATCCCACGCTGCATTGAGTCACTGCATCCTCCAGATAACGTAATCCCGAGACGCCGCCCTCATGTCACTGCTTCCCGCTGCCGAATTTGCCCGCCGCCGCCAGGCACTCATGAACATGATGGGCGATGACGCCATTGCCATCCTGCCCGCCGCGCCCCACTACAAGCGCAACCGCGATACCGAATACCGGTACCGTCAGGACAGTGACTTTTATTACCTCACCGGGTTTCCCGAGCCCGAGGCAGTGATCTGCCTCATTCCCGGCCGCCCGCAGGGCGAGTTCGTGATGTTCTGTCGCGAGCGCGATCGTGAAATGGAAATCTGGAACGGTTACCGCGCCGGGCCCGAAGGCGTCGTCAATGATTTTGGTGCGGATGATGCGTTCCCCATTACCGATATCGACGACATCATTCCCGGCCTCATCGAAGGCCGGGAGCGCGTGTTTGTGTCGATGGGTGCGCAGCCGGTGTTTGACCAGCGCCTGATGGGCTGGGTGAATACGATTCGTGCCAAGGCGCGTGCCGGTGCCCATGCGCCGGGCGAATTCATGATGCTCGACCACCTGCTGCATGATTTGCGCCTGTTCAAGTCGGCAGAAGAGCTGAAGATCATGCGCAAGGCTGCCACCATTTCGGCACGTGCACATGTGCGTGCCATGCAGCTGTCCCGTCCCGGTCTGTACGAGTACGAACTCGAAGCTGAAATCCTGCACGAATTCCTGAAGAACGGCTGCCCGGCGCCAGCGTACAACTCCATTGTCGGTTCCGGGGCCAATGCCTGCATCCTGCATTACGTCGAGAACAACAAGGCCATGCGCGATGGCGATCTGGTGCTGATTGATGCCGGTGGCGAACTGGATCATTACGCCGCCGACATCACCCGCACCTTTCCGGTAAACGGAAAATTCTCGCCGGAACAAAAAGCCATTTACCAGCTGGTGCTGGATTCACAGCACGCGGCCATCGCCACGGTAAAGCCGGGCGCGCACTGGAATGCGCCGCATGAGGCCGTGATTGATGTGCTGGTTGAGGGCTTGCTGAAACTTGGCCTGCTGACCGGTACCAAAGAGGAGTGCATCGAGCAGGCCAGCTATCGCCAGTTTTTCATGCACCGCACCGGGCACTGGCTGGGCATGGATGTGCACGATGTTGGCGACTACAAGATCGACAACAACTGGCGCGAGCTTGAGCCCGGCATGGTCATGACGGTCGAGCCCGGTCTTTATATTGCCCCGGACTGCGAAACCGTCGATTCCAAGTGGCGCGGCATTGGTGTGCGCATCGAGGATGATGTGCTGGTGACCAAAACCGGTCACGAAGTGCTGACGCACGCCGCACCCAAAACGATTGATGATATTGAAGCCCTGATGGCGCGATGACATGAAAGACACAGATGTGCTGATTATCGGTGGTGGCATGGTGGGCGTGACGCTTGCGCTGCTGCTGGCCCGCGAGCCGGGACTTGCCATTACGCTGGTGGAAAGCATTTCCTTTCCGCCGCTGGAGCCGGATGCGCCGCTGCCGTACCGCCCCAGTTTCGATGCGCGCAACACGGCATTGTCGCGCCGTACCGTGTCCACCTATCGCGAGCTTGGGTTGTGGGACGACATGCAGCTGCATGCCACCCCCATTCACGAGATCCATGTGTCCGAGCGCGGCCACTTCGGCATGTCACGTCTGGTGGCCGATGAAGAAAATGTCGAGAGCTTCGGTCAGGTGATTGAAAACGCCTGGATGGGGCTGGTGCTGCTGCGCGCGCTCCGGCAGTGCAGCAATGTCACCGTGTGTGATGGTGTGACGCTCACCGGCATTCGCGTGCAGGAGTCGCACGTCACGGCCGAACTGAAAAAGGGCGATGAGTCCTTTACGCTGAGCGCGCCATTGCTGGTGGCAGCGGATGGCGCCAATTCCCCTTGTCGCGAACTGCTGGGTGTGAACGCCACGACGACGCCTTATGGCCAGGTCGCGCTGGTGACAACCGTGGCAACGCATCTGCCACATGACCACATTGCCTATGAGCGCTTTACCGAAAGCGGCCCCATGGCGGTCCTGCCGCTGCCGGAAAACCGTCGTGCCGTGGTGTGGACCTTGCCGGCCGGCACCGAGCAGCCGCTGATTGATTGCAGCGATGACGAATTTCTGACGCAGTTGCAGGCCGCCTTCGGCAAGCGCGCCGGCCGTTTTGTGAAAACGGCAAAGCGTTTTGCGTATCCGCTGGCCCTGACGGTTGCGCAAACCCAGACCCAGCCGCGCGCCGTCATTCTGGGTAACGCCGCCCACACGCTGCATCCGGTGGCGGGGCAGGGCTTCAATCTTTGTCTGCGCGATTGCCTGGCGCTGACGGAGCGCCTTGTGCAACGGTATCGTGAAGGTGGCGACATCGGCGATTTTGCCCTGCTGCGTGATTACGAAAATGCCCGTATCGATGACCAGCATAATGTCACCAGCTTTTCCGACCGGCTGGTGCGCGGATTTTCCAATAACACCCCGGGCCTGACCTTGCTGCGCAATGTCGGCATGGTGACGTTTGATTTGCTGCCCGCTGCCAAGCAGGCGCTGGCCCGTTATGCCATGGGCCTCAGTCACTAATGCGTATTTCCGTGGGAGCGGCTTTGGTCGCGAATGAGTGCAGTCATGCCTTCAAGTAAGTACGACATTGTCATCGTTGGTGCCGGCATGGTTGGCTCGTTGCTGGCCGCCCTGCTGCAGAAAAGCGGCCTGTCCATCCTCATGCTGGAGCGTGCCGCCGTGGAGGCGCCATTGCCCGATGCGCCTTTCGAGCCGCGTGTCTCTGCGCTCACGCGCGCGTCAGAAAACCTGTTGCGTCATGTCGGTGCCTGGGCGGCAGTCGAAGCCTGTCGTTGCTGTGCCTATACCGGCATGACGGTGTGGGATGCCGATGGCAGTGGCCGTGTCGAGTTTTCGTCGCGTGAAATCGGCGAAAGCCATCTGGGTGTACTGGTGGAAAACCGGCTGCTGCAGGCGGCGCTCACCGATGTTGCCGTAAAAGCGGGTAACGTCACCTTGCGCTGCCCGGCCCGGCTTACCCATCTGGAGCGGTTGCCGCAGGGCTGGCAGCTCACGCTGGATGATGGCGAAACACTGCAGGCCACACTGCTGGTGGGCGCCGATGGTGCGCAGTCGGCCGTGCGCGGCATGGCGGGTCTGGATGTACGCGTCAAGGATTATCACCAGCGCGCCATTGTCACCACGGTGCGTACACAAAAGCCGCACCAGTTCACGGCCTGGCAGCGCTTCAGTCCGACCGGGCCGCTGGCCTTCCTGCCGCTGATCACGGCAAGCGGTGACGATCATTACTGCTCCATCGTCTGGTCGCAGGACGAGCCGGAGGCACAGCGACTGATGGCACTGGATGATCAGGCCTTCATGCGGGAAATCGGTTTTGCGCTGGAGAGCACGCTGGGCAACATTGAGTCGGTTGATCCGCGCTACAGCTTTCCGCTGCGGGCGGCGCATGCCACCGATTATGTCCGTGACGGCATTGCACTGATCGGTGATGCCGCCCATGCGATCCATCCGCTGGCGGGGCAGGGCGTCAATATCGGTCTGCTTGATGCCGGTGTGCTGGCGGAAGAAATCTGCCGTGCACTCGACAGGAAGATTGCCTGGAGTGACGAGGTGACATTGTCGCGGTACGCACGTCGTCGTCGCGCCCACAACACGCTCATCCTTAACAGCATGACCGGCTTCCAGAAGCTGTTTGGCAGCCAGAATCCGTTGCTTGTTGTTGCGCGCAATATCGGCATGCGTGCCACCAATCGCCTGTTGCCCGTCAAGCAGGAACTGGCGCGTGTGGCCATGGGGCTGTCGGGTGATTTGCCTGGCAGTGCGCGTACCGGGGGTCAGGGGCTCTAGCGCAGGGTCGTTACCGGCGCGGCGTCAGTCGCGAACATTCACACCAGCAAAAAGGCAGTTGCCCGATGACCACGTCCGCATCTCTCCGCAAGGAACCCGTCATTCTTCTTGTGCTCACCCTGCTGGTGCTGGGCTGGTCGGCGATCAGTCCGCATGACTATCCCACCTGGTGGCTGGAAGTGCTGCCGGTCTTTATTGCGTTGCCACTCCTGTTGTGGACCCGCACATCATTTCCCCTGACCGACCTGCTGTACCGCCTCATTTTCCTGCACGCCGTCATCCTGATTGTTGGCGGGCATTACACCTATGCGCTTGTGCCTGCCGGTTTTCAGGTGCAGGACCTGTTTGGTTTCGAGCGCAATCACTATGACCGCCTCGGGCATTTTGTGCAGGGGCTGGAGCCGGCCATCCTCGCGCGCGAAATCCTGCTGCGCAAGAATGTGGTGAAGCGCGGCGGCTGGCTGGTGCTGTTCGTGATTTCCATC
>JBASJP010000262.1:0-2214 GCA_049655345.1 Moraxellaceae bacterium | reverse complement strand
AAGCCGGGCATTGCCCGGCTTTTTCATTGTGCGCTAACGGTTCAGATCACCCGTGAAAACCGTACCAGTTCGACGGCTTCCTCCCGATGCAGATAGCGATCAAAACAGGACGCCACAATACGCAGCAGCAATCGGCCGCGATCAGTCGCCACGATCCGCTGCACAGACACATCCACCAGACCATCCTGTGCCAACGGCGCAAGCCGCTCGAGATCATCACGGAAATACTCGTGAAAGCTGATGCCATGACGATGCTCCAGCGCACGAATATCAATCACGCCCTGACACATCAGTTGCTGGATAAGATCGGCACGCAGGACATCATCACAGTCCATGACCATGCCGCGCCATACCGGGCGCCGCCCTGACTCGACAGCAGTTTCCCAGCTCGGCAAATCCCGCGGATTCTGGCTATAGCTGTTGCCCACATGACTGATGGCACTGACACCAAACCCGATCAGGTCAGTCTCTGCATGCGTGGTATAGCCCATGAAATTACGGTGCAGGCTGCCCTGCTCCTGCGCCAGCGAAAGCTCGTCTTCCGGCAAGGCAAAATGATCCATGCCGATATAGCGGTAACCCGCTACCGACAGCTTCTCGATGGCCAGTTGCAGCAAGCCCAGCTTGTCTTCGGCACTGGGCAGGTCATCCGCATTGATCTGCTTCTGCGGCTTGAACATGTGCGGCATGTGCGCATAGCTGTACACCGCAAGCCGATCCGGCCGCATCGCAATCACCGTATCCAGCGTGCGGCCAAAGCCTTCCTTCGTCTGCAGCGGCAAGCCGTAAATAAGATCAATGTTGATCGAACGGAACCCGGACTCACGGCAGGCATCCACCACCGCCTGCGTCTCTTCCACTGACTGCACACGGTTCACTGCCACCTGCACGGCAGGATCAAAATCCTGCACCCCCAGACTGGCCCGGTTGAAGCCCATTGCAGCCAACGCACGCACATCACCTGCATTCACACAGCGCGGATCAAGCTCAATCGAAAAGTCACGATCCGGCGAACTGCTGAAATGAAAATGGCGACCCAGACTATCAACCAGCTCCTGCAGGTGCGTCGTTCCCAGAAAGCTGGGAGTGCCGCCACCAAGGTGCAACTGGGTAACATCACGATCACGGTCAAACAGCGGCGATACCAGCGAAATTTCCCTGACCAGCCGGCTCAGGTAGAGCCCACCGCGTGTTTCATCTCGGGTAATGACGCGATTACAGCCACAATAAAAACAGGGGCTGAAACAGAAAGGCACATGCACATACAACGACAGCTGACGCGGAATCGGATCGCTGTTGCTTTGCCGCGCCACCTCCACAAACTCGGCGTCTGCAAAGGCAGGACCGAACTGGGGAGCCGTCGGATAGGAGGTATAGCGCGGACCCGGCCGGTCATAACGGCGCAGCAGGTCTGCATCAAAAGGAGGAATGGTATTCATGCGCAAAGGCTAGTTGCCGGGACGCCACAGTGCATTGACAAGGGTCAACGGAATTCCATGTTTGTCCCGAAACCACCTCCACACACCCTTAGCACCTCCGGAAACAAAAAGACCCGGCCATATAACCGGGTCTTTTTGAGAACGTTCACTGGCAGCGCCTACTCATAATCCTGCATGCATTCGGCTTGTGCCGGTTTGTAGCGGCAGCGCACCCGCTTCAGAAAGCGCATCATGTCCCGATCATAATGCCCGGCCTGTGCCAGCCGGATGCGTGACTCCCGCATCAAGTTGATATAACCATCAACATCGTAGCCGGGAACATGAGACCAGTAATGCGCAGGAATATCCTCTTCACTTCGCTTGATCAGCGCAAAGGCCGGGTCCATCATCGACATTGAATAGTCGCGCAGCTTCTGGCCATCTCCCGGCTTGAAGCGGCTATGGCGGATCACCATGATGCCGGTGAGGTTCATAAGCGGAAACTTGACGATTGCGCCCTTGGTCCCCATGCCCTTGTACAACTCCAGCGGGCGTACCGCCATGGCTGGCACGGCAATGATGTCCACCTGACCGTTATTGAACTTGCCGCCAAAGTTGCTGATGTCCGCCGAGACCGGGCGGGCACCAATCTGCTTGATCAGGATGGCTTGGGTCTGGTCCCAGTCGACGGCCGCAATCCGCTTGCCCGCCGCTTTTGTAAGGCTATCAATACTGCGATCATTCACCACCGGATAGACCGCGCCAACGGGAACGATCGACGCCACCTCATAAGGAC
>JBASJP010000261.1:0-8083 GCA_049655345.1 Moraxellaceae bacterium | reverse complement strand
GCATTGCTGGCGTGAACAACCGTGTTGCAGCTGAGCACGCTGTTGATGCCGGCGGTTTTCATTTTTGCGGCGGCCTCGTCGTCATGCAGGGCATGCACGCAGAGCGCACGGACATCATCAAAGCCTTGTTGCCGTAATTGTTCGGCCACCACCATCAGGGTGCGCCCGGTGGAAATCATGTCGTCCACCAGCAGGATGGTGCGTCCTTTCCAGGCAGAAAGATCCGGCACTTCGATACGCACATCGCGATCACCAAAGCGCTTTTTCTGCATCACGGCAAACGGCGCAGCGGCAATGCCGGCGACTTCCGACACCCATTGTTCGCTTTCACCGTCCGGTCCGATCAGGGCAACGCCGGAAAGGTTGTCGCGCACCCATTCACCCAGCAGCGGTGCCGCATGCAACGTGACGCAGGGAATGCTGTACACCTCTTCCAGTGCGGCAATGCGGTGCAGGTGCGGATCAATCGTGATCAGGCGATCCACCAGCCCGGAGAGCAGTCTGGCGAAGTAGCGCGCACTCACGCCTTCGCCGGGATTAAAGGCAACGTCCTGACGCATGTACGCCAGATACGGCGTTACCAGCGTGATGTGTTTCACGCCCATGTCGCGCAGCAAACCGCAAAGCAGCACGAGTGCCACGGTCTTGTCGTTGGGCTGGTCCAGCGAGCACACCAGCACCACGTTTTCATCCGGCTTGCCCAGCAGGCGGATGCGCCACTCGCCATCCGGAAAGCGGTGCAGGTCCAGCGGAATTTTTTCAAAGCCTGATTTTTTGGCGAGCGTTGTTGCAAGCGGGTCGCTGTCCAGCAGACCAATGATGCTTGTTGTCATACCGACTCATCCTCGATGCGCAGCATCTCGCGGTGGCTGTCATAAAACTCGAGTGCGTAGGCCAGTTCGCCCGGCGTTTCCGCATACACCGTCATCATCACGTCACCTTTTTCCACGCGGCGCCCAAGGTGGGTGTGCAGGTAAAGGCCTGCGCCCGGCGCGGCAGGTGCGCCGGCCAGTTTGGCCAGACGTGCGACCAGACGATTGTTGATGAAGCCGACAATGCCCGTGCGCTCGCTGTGAATCGTGCGGGTGTGCTGCGCGAGTTCTGGCGTGAAAAAACCACCCTGTGCTTCGCAGATGGCACGCAGTTTTTCCAGTGCGCGGCCCGACAGCAGGGTTTCGCGCGCCATGGCCTCGCCCTGTCCGGGCGCTGCGGCTTCGCCCATTTCCAGCAGTGCGCCGGCCACCTGCAATGCGCGGTGGCGCAGGTCTTCCGGTGCGTCCGGGCTGTTGCCCAGTACCGCCAGCACATCACGCGCTTCAAGTGCCGGGCCGATGCCGTTGCCCACGGGTTGCGAACCATCGGTAATCAGCGTGCGCACCTTGATGCCCAGGGCTTCGCCCACTTTCTCGAAATGATGGGCAATGTGCTGGCCGGCCTGCGGGCTGCGCACTTTTGCCGTGGCCCCCACCGGGATGTCGATCAGCACATGGGTGGAACCGGCCGCAATTTTCTTCGACAGCACGCTGGCCACCATCTGTCCTTCGCTGTCGATATCCAGTGCGCGTTCCACCCGAATGAGAATGTCGTCGGCAGGGGAGAGTGACACGGCACCACCCCACACCAGACAACCGCCTTCCTGTTCAACCACCGTGCGCATTTCTTCTTCGGTGAGGGTGACCCGGGTCAGGGTTTCCATGGTGTCGGCGGTGCCGGCCGGTGAGGTAATGGCGCGCGACGATGTCTTGGGAATGATCAGGCCGTTGGCGGCTGCGATGGACACCACGATCGGCGTCGTGCGGTTGCCGGGCAGTCCGCCCAGGCAATGCTTGTCCATGATGCGCGGGTGCGGTGTGCCGGTCAGTTTGGACCAGTCGATGCGTCCGCCTGCACTTACCATGGCATCGGTCAGCGAGGTCATCTCGTCCAGATCCAGCCGGTTGCCTGCAGAGGCTGTCAGGAACGCGGCCAGATGAATGTCGGAATAATTGCCGGCGACAATGTCGGTGACAATTTCATGCAGACCGTCGTGGGTGAGCCGGTTGCCGTAAATCTTGCTGCGCACGTGTGACATCGAGTCCAGCGAGCGCGTGTGCGTCAGTATTGCGGTGTCGCCGTCGGTAATGTCCAGGTGCGTCCAGGCAGCCTCGGAGAGACCTACATCGCCTTCACCCAGCAGCTCGTCGCCATAGACGATGTTGAGGGTGGCAATCACGCTGCTGGCGCCCACCTGCACCATGACGCGGGTGCGTGCCTCAAACCCCTCGGAGCGGCAGACCGGGCAATCGGCACGCAGATAGGCAACGGGTTCGGAATGGGTGTTGATGCCCATCCGGCGCGGACGCAGGGTGGGAATGGCGGTTTTCTGCATGAAGGGCTCGGTTTGGACAGCTCAATCCACGAGTGTATCGGCTTGTCCCTGCCTGTGCCTACCAAGGGTATTGCCTGAGCGGGAACTGAATGGCCGGGTCGTGAGAGACTGAAACATGGCCTCGTCTGATTTTGTGCTGGCGCCAATACCGGGTAGTATTGATATACATATGTATATTTTCTAGGGCCTTGCCTCTCTATGCTGTATTTCCTGCCTGCACCGTTGCGTGGTGCGATTGCTGCCCTGTTGCTGATACTCAATACCCTGTTCTGGTGCTGGCTGCTGTTCGCCCTGGCCCTGCTCAAGGTGGTGCTGCCGTTTACGGCGGTGCAGCGCCTCATCCGTCATGGCATGCACTGGGTGGCAGAGGTCTGGATTGGCGGTAACAAGGCCTGGATGAATGCGGTTTCGCGTACGCAATGGGATGTGCAGGGGTTGACGGGCGTGGACAAGAACCACTCCTATCTGGTGACCAGCAACCACCAGAGCTGGGTGGACATCCCTGCCCTGCAGTACCAGTTCAATGGCCGCATGCCCATGCTGAAGTTCTTCCTCAAGAAGGAACTGATCTGGGTGCCGGTGATCGGGCTGTGCTGGTGGGCGCTGGAGTTTCCGTTCATGAAACGGCACAGCAAGGAGTTTCTGGCCCGGCACCCGGAGATGAAGGGGCAGGATCTGGCCACCACGCGCAAGGCCTGCGAGCGCTACAAGACCAACCCGGTTTGTGTGTTCAACTTTCTGGAGGGCACCCGGTTCACCCCGGAAAAGCATGCCGCCCAGAAGTCGCCGTTCCGCAACCTGCTCAAGCCCAAGGCGGGCGGTACGGCCTTTGTGCTGGATGCCATGGGCGAGCAGCTGCATGCCATTGTGAATGTCACCATCCACTATCCGGATGGCCGTCCCACCTTCTGGGACCTGCTGACCGGCAACATCCGCAAGATCGACATACGTGTTGAGCAACTGCCCATTCCGCCAGAGTTCATTGGCCGGAGTTACGATCAGGACGAGGCCTATCGTGCCGCGTTCCAGCAATGGGTCAACCAGCTGTGGCTGGACAAGGATGCCCTTCTGGACAGCTTGCGGCAGGCCGGCTAACCGCATTTTGTGAACTGCGTCTCAGGGTGTCGGTGCCGGGCGCACTCTGTCGGAGATGGCTTGTGGCGCTGACAGATAGTTGCGAACTTTGCCGCAAATTCCGCATTGCCAGACGGCGCCTGCCCGAATGAGAACAATAATAAAAAAACTGGCCTCCTGCCTGATGTTGCTGATGCTGCTTGCCTGGCAGGGTGTCGGCCGCGCGGCGGTTGTGCTGGAGGCTGGCCAGTCTTCCCGGGCCATTACGGCGGACATGCAGTATCTGCACGATGAGACCGGACAGCAGGGCGTGGATGATGTCTTGCGTCTGCCCGGTAGTGCCTGGCAGCAGAATGACAGCGACAGCTTCAGTCATGGCTACTCTTCGGCAAACTGGTGGCTGCGTTTCCCGGTAGGCAATCCCCGCGCAGAATCGTCACGGCTTCTGCTGGAGCTGGCGTATCCGGTGCTCGACGAGGTTGAGGTCTGGGTGCTGGGCAGCAATAACCGCGTTGACGCGCATTACCGGTTGGGCGACAAACAGCCCTTTCACGAGCGCGTCCTGCAGCACCGTTTTTTCCTGATCCCGCTGGAGTTGCCCCCGGGCGGCGAGCGTACCTTGTTGTTGCGTCTGCACACCGCAAGCTCCATGCAGGCACCACTGACGCTCTGGGATGAGCGTGCCTATCACGAGCAGGATCAGCACGTTTTACTGGCGGAAGGTGTGTTCTTTGGCGGCATGGCGCTGATGGTGCTCTACAGCTTCTTTGTCTTTATGGCCCTGCGTGACCGCCTCTATTTCTACTACGTGCTTTTTGTGTTCAGCCTGCTGGTGTTTCTGGCCAGCCTCAAGGGGCTCAGCTTCCAGTTCTTCTGGCCACAGGCCACGCAATGGAATGACCGTGTACTGATCGTGACACTGGCATCCATGATGGCCTCTGGTGGTCTTTTTACCATTCGCTTCCTGCGTATACGCGAGTACATGCCCCGGTTTTTCTGGCTGACGCTCGGGTTGGTAGTGATGACGTCGCTGATTGTGGTGTTGGCTTTCTTCATGAGCTATGGCCAGCTCATGCAGCCGTTGATTGTCATCGCTGCGCTGTCCTGCCTGTTGTTGCTGGGCGGTGGCGTCTGGCGCTGGCGTCAGGGCGATCGTTCGGCGCGCTTTTACACCATTGCCTGGGGCTCGATGCTGCTGGGCGGTGTGGTGCTGGCGCTGAACAAGTTCCAGTTGTTGCCGCAGAATTTCCTCACGGAAAACGCCATGCAGATGGGCGTGGCCGCAGAGGTCATCCTGCTGTCGCTGGCCATTGTCGATCGTATCAATGAGGAGCGGCGTCAGCGCTTTCGGGCACAGCAGGATATTCTTGCCTCCGAGCGGCGGGCGCACGAAGCCCAGTCCAAGGCGCTGGTGGCCGAGCGCGAGGCCAACGAACTGCTGGAGCATCGTGTGCACGAGCGCACGGAGGCCCTGCAGATTGCCAACCGTAGACTCGAAGAACTCAGTACCTCGGATCAGCTTACCGGGCTGCGCAACCGCCGCTATCTGGATCGTGTGCTGCAGGAAGAGTGCTGTCGCTGCCAGCGCTACCAGCATCCTCTGGCCGTTCTGCTGCTCGATATTGATCACTTCAAGCGTTTCAATGACGAGTTTGGTCATGACATTGGTGATGAGTGCCTGCGGCGTGTCGGTGCGGTGCTGGCGATGGAAATGCGCACGCCCATTGATCATGTGGCGCGCTATGGTGGCGAAGAGTTCTGTGTGGTGATGCCGGAGACCGAGCTTGAGGGTGCGCGTGTGGTGGCAGAGCGTATCCGTGCCGCCGTCGAGGACATGTCCTTCATGGTGGGTGACAGGGTGGTGCCTGTGACAGTGAGTATCGGGGTTGCCTCGATGGTGCCACCGGATGAGGACTACAGTCGCGAAATGCTTAAGAAGGCAGACGTGATGCTGTATGAGGCCAAGGCGGCAGGCCGTAATTGCGTGATGACGCCACGACGGTCGGGCAACAGGGCCTGATGCCCGAACGCTTGCCCTGATCGTTTGCAGTAATTCCAATTAAAAAGGCGGCCGCAAGGGCCGCCTTTTTTTATTACAAAAAGCTCAATCCTGAATGCGGCGCCAGGGCTTTGCTTCTTCCAGTGCGTAGGCGATTTCCAGCAGCGTACGCTCGTCACCATGATTGGCCGAGAACTGCACGGCGATGGGCAGGCCAAGGCTGGTTGCCCCCATGGGCAGCGAAATGGCTGGGCCGCCAGTGGCGTTATTCAGCGGTGTGAAGCTCACATAGTTCAGCAGTCGTTCAAACAGCGAATCAAAATCCTGCTCGGGTGAAAGGTGGCCCAGCTTTGGTGTGGTGTGTGCAAGGACGGGGCTGAGGATGAGGTCGTAGTCATCAAAAATCCGCGCATAGTCATCCTGGGACTTTTTCAGGCGATACAGCACCATGGGCGTTTTCAGGAAATTCTTCTTGTAGTGCGAGGCCAGGCCGCGACTCAGGTTATCCAGCTTTGATGCATCGAAATCAGGGCTCATGATCTTCTTGCCGAAGGTCGAGACAAGAAACGAGAGCATGCCCCAGTAAATGCTGAAGTCACTGGCAAAGGTCTTTGTGATGGGTAGCGGCATCTCCATGACGTCATGCCCCATGCTCTCCAGCAATGTGGCGGTGGCATTCACGGTGGCACGGGTTTCGGCATCGGTGGCGTTACCGGTGATCGAGTCATGGACCAGACCAATGCGCAGGCGCCGGGTGCCGGGGCCCTTGACCAGACCGACCGGGGCCAGTTTGCGGTTGCGGTATGACTGTTCGGCGCCGGCATAGAAGTGTGCCGTGTCGCGCACGCTGCGCGTGACCACGCCCTCTGACACGATGTTGACCGGCAGCGAGCGCGTTGCTTCGGAATCCACCAGCCGTCCCCGTGTCGGCTTGAGGCCGATAAGGCCACAGGCAGCAGCAGGAATGCGGATGGAGCCGCCGCCATCATTGGCGTGGGCAATCGCCACCACTCCGGCAGCTACCAGCGCTGCCGAGCCACCTGACGAGGCACCGGAGGAGTAGTCGGTATGCCACGGGTTTCGGGTAGGGGCGATGCCCATGTACTCGGTTGACGCATTGAAGCCGAACTCGGGCAGCGTGCTCTTGCCCAGGCAGACAAAGCCTTGATCCATGTATTGCCGCGCAAAGGCACCATCGGCTTTGGCCGGGCGTCCGTTGACCGCCTGCGAGCCATGGTTGGTGGGCAGGCCACGGATATCGGTGTTGTCTTTTACAAAGGTGGGAACGCCGGCAAAGATGCCCCGGGTACGGGTGTCTGCCGTTGCCAGCGCCTGTTCAAAGGCCGCCAGCTCGATGGCGTTGATGTGACTCTCTACCTGGTGTGCGCGCGCAATGGCGGCCTCTGCGACTTCACGGGCACTGACGGCGCCACTACGGATCAGTTCAGCGATGCCGACGGCATCAAGGTCACTCAGGATATCGCCGGAAAAGGCATGAATGGTCTTGGTCATGGTGGTCGTATGCGTGTAGTGGAGGCAAGCGTCTACCCTGCGCGACACCCCGCAGGATGTCCAGACCCGGGAGTGTCAGCTTATGACCCTGCAAGTCCCGGTCATCTGGCTGTGCGATAGGCAACCTCGTCTATCACACGGGCAACCGCATCGCGGGACAGGGGTTTGGTCAGGTAAAAGTCCACGCCTGCCGCGTAGGCGCGCTCCTTCATCTCCGTGATGGCATGGGCGGTCAGTGCGGCAATGGGGGTGCTGTCGAGCGGGGCGGGCAACTGGCGGATATGGCGGGTGGCGTCATAGCCATCCATCACCGGCATTTCGCAATCCATGAAAACCAGATGGTAAGGGGCACTGCCCTGTATCCGCTCAAGCGCCTCCTTGCCATTGCAGCAGCAGTCGGCCTGTATGCCGTGGTACTTGTCCAGCATGCCCAGGATCACGCGCTGGTTGATGTGGTTGTCCTCAACCACCAGCACGCGGATGTTTTCACTGCGGCGGGAAGGTGCTGTCGTGTCAGGCGTCTGGGGGTGAGCCGTGCTTTCGGTGGGCAGGACCAGGGGCAGCGTCAATGTAAACACCGAGCCACTGCCCGGTGTGCTTTCCACGGTCAGCGTGCCGCTCATCAGTTCTGCCAGGCGCCGTGCAATGGCAAGGCCAAGGCCGGTGCCGCGCTGCTTGAGGTTGGCACGTTGCGTGCCCTGCTCAAATGGCTCGAACAGTCGACCAAGCAGGTCTGCATCAATCCCTTCACCGCTGTCGATGACCCTGAGGCGAATGACATCCCTGCCGTTTTCGGTATCACTTAGCGCGTGCAGCCTGACAAATCCTTGCCGGGTAAACTTGATGCCGTTGCCCAGCAGGTTGACCAGAATCTGCTGCACCCGTTCGGCATCACACACGATACCGGGTGGCAGTGACGGGTCGATATGCAGTTGCAGTTCCAGTCCGGCATTGCCGGCCATGGTTGAAAACTGGCGGCAAAGGTTCGGCAGTTTTTCACGGATGTCACACGCCTGCGGATTGATCGGAAACTTGCCGGCCTCGATTTTCGAATAATCAAGGATGTCGTTGACGATATGCAGCAGCAGCTTGCCGGAATCCTCGATCATGTCGAGATATTCGCGCTGCTC
>JBASJP010000260.1:0-11208 GCA_049655345.1 Moraxellaceae bacterium | reverse complement strand
GACTATTTCGGCCTGAACGAGATCTTTTATGTAGACCGTACCAAAGAGCAGGACCAGATCATCTCCCGCTCTCCGGTAGGGCCCATGTTCGTGCAGGGGGTTGCGGGGTCCGGCAAGACCTCGGCGGCGCTCGGTCGAGCCAAGATGCTCTGTGATTTCGACGCCAGCGGCATCTACGAAGAAGAGGAATTTCGCAAGATTGCAGGCGATGACATGGAGCACTGGTCTGGCAAGTTCGCCGGGCAATTCTCCCAGCAGGGCAGTGTCGGCTTTGTGCGTACCGGGGAGCTTATTCAGTACCTGAAAGAAACCTGTCGCCGTATCGGTCTGCCCAATCTTCCGGTTGAGGAGTTCCAGGAGCTGCGGAGTCGACTGCGCAACCACCGCAAGGTTGAGCGTAGTCGTCTGCCCGGCGCGCGCTGGTCGGGGGCCAAGTTGTCCCGGGTGTCGCACGATGATACGACCATGGCTTGGCTGCATGCCGCTGACAGGGCAGTGGCTCATTACTTCGCCAGGCTTCTTCCGACGCTGGTGCCAAGCGTGCAGGACATTGCGGCACGTTTTGATGAAGAACATCGGAAAAGCGTGAGCTTGATTGCAGAGGTGGCCGTCGAAAGGATGAGGGAAGAGATTGCAGCGGTCGTGACGTCGCTCGCCTCAGCCAAATCGGATTCCTCCTTCGCGCTGGACGGGCTCGCCAAAAAGGTCTTTCAAGCCATACAGCACGTGCGCCGCCGAGTCCTTGACCGAGAGGTGCTATGGGTCACCACCACGCAGGTTTTCTTGATTGCCAGCGGTGAGCGTGAGATGGCGGGGCTGCTGATGGAGCATCACGTTCCTCTTTTCACCCGCTCCGCCGCGAGACTTGTTTTTGTGGGGCCAGACGGCTTGGCAGACCGCTCCCTCATCCTGATCGACGATAGAGGGATGGAGGTCGATTACGGGGATCACTGCCGGGACTTGCAGGCCAAGGGCAAACTTCTGGTGAGGGACCAACAGGGGCAGACATTTGTCGCGCTGTTGATTGACGAGGATGGACTCTATCTACGTCTGCTGCCGGAATCGGTAGAGAAGCCCTTCGTGCTATCCGACCGCAAGTTGCGCTCGCTTTCTCTCGTCCGCGGGAAGGGGCGTCAGAAATTCAAGATTGTGGCCCAGGACGCCAGCTCGACGGATGAAGAAGCCGAGCTAGAGGAGGCGGTTGAGACGCCTTCTGGCCAAGCCGCCGAACCCGTAGAGCCACTGAAATCCGTAGATAGTGTGTTTGCCCGCTTGTTGAGGCAGGGGCTTCTGCTCCCGCTGACCCACCTGGCCGATGCCTATGCGGAGGCGCTCTCTGCCGATCCTGATCGGTTTCCCGATCCCTCCTTGGCTCGTGTCATCGCAGCGCAGTTTGCGGAGCGGAAGCTGACTGACGAAGATATTGACTTGCTGCTGTGTCTTGCCCATCTGATCGGGCGCGGCTTTTCGCAGCAGCCGCGATGGCTCAGTGAGCCGGCCTACTATCAGGCTGTGTTTGTTGATGAGGTTCAAGACTTCACTGAGCAACAGGTGTTCCTGATGGCGGAGCAGGCCAAGCCGGAGTACCGCGCGGTGACCGTGGTGGGGGATATTGCCCAGAAGTTGCATCATGGCAGTCGGATAGATCTTTCGGCGTGCTTCCCAGGCCGCAGTGTGCCAATGGTTCAACTGACGGAGAATCTGCGCCAACTGGAGACGCCCCGGCTTGCCTGGTTCAGTACCTGTCTTCGTGCGGAGTTCCATGGCGATGTGGCGGCCGACAAGCCCGCTCCCGAGATCGCCAAGCGACTCGAAGACCCACTGGTCGCCAGTAACGGGCCTGAGTGGGTGGCGGTTCCGGATGAGGAGGCGCTCGGGAAGGTGATTCTTGAGTCCCTTTCGCGTGTTCCGTCGAACCAGAGCGCAGTGGTCATTTTCCCGTCTTCCGAAATCGCAGAGGCCTGGTACCAGCGCTTGGGTGCGACGATGAAAGAGCGGCTGATTGATGCCGAGCTTTCCAGCAAGGTGGATCTTGCCCGTCGGTATGTCCGACATTTCACCTCAGTGGCGAACTCCAAGGGCCTGGAATTCGACGTTGTGCTGATGCCGATGGTGGATAGCTATGACCTTAGGGATCAGCAGCAGATCAATCGCCTGTATGTAGGGGTGACTCGCGCCCGGAGGCGATTGTCGCTTATGCACCAAGGAGCGTTGCCTGCAAGGCTATTGATGGTGCGTGAGCGTTACCTGAAGACACTCTCGGTGCCAGAGGAGAGTGTGATCGAATAGCTGGGCGGCCCTTCGCTGAAAGCCATCTTGAGTCCCAACATATGTCCTCGTGAGCCCTCCAATGGGCTTTTCGCGACATGATCTGTCCCTATCGTGCAATAGGCTTTCCGAGAAAGCGCAGCCTGCGCCTCCAATGGAGTTGTTCATTTATTAAGCAGTTGGCCGAAAGGCATCAGACAATTGTCGACCAGAATCCATGCTGATCTAGGTGACCATGGGCGGGGCCCAGGCTTCTGTTCGTATGCAAAAGGCAGTACATTTGCCTGATTGCCCTGCTGAGATGCCATCATGTCGCGACTCAAGGATGAAACCCTCTCTATCCGCACATCCGCTGATGTAAAGCAGCTTCTGAAAATGGCCGCTGAGCGTGAGCATCGCTCCACAGCATCCATGATAGAGGTGCTGATTTTGGAGTACGCCAAGAAGAATGGGCTTAAGCCCCAGGAAGGGGTAAAACAATGAATAACGTATTTGGCTTTCGCGACCAACTCATCGAGGAATACAGCTCGTTCTCCCGAAGCTTTTCCCGAATCGCAGCCCCTGACATCAGGGATGAGGTCGAACGGCAATATGCCGAAGGGCGCTATTGGCCAGAGCCTCTCGTCCAGATTAACCCAAACTACAAGCGCAAAGGCACTGTGCAGGAGCTTGTTCAGCAAGGGATGTTGCATGGGGCGTGTGCTGAGATCTTTCAGGCTGGAAAAGCAGAAGGTCATCCTCAGCCTCTGCACCTCTATGCTCATCAGCTGGAGGCCCTGGCCAAGGGGCAGGGCAAGCAGAGTTATGTAGTTACGACCGGTACGGGTTCCGGCAAGTCGCTGTCTTTTTTCATTCCGGTCATTGACCGGATTCTGAAGGCCAAAGATAAGGAAAAAACTGCGCGAACCCGCGCCATCGTTATCTACCCGATGAACGCCTTGGCAAATAGCCAGCTCGAAGAACTCGACAAGTTTCTCCATGGCTATCCTGATGGGGAAAAGCCATTCACTGTGGCTCGGTACACCGGGCAAGAATCAAGGGCAGAGCGCGACGAGATCGCGGCTAACCCACCGGATATTCTGCTTACCAACTTCATGATGCTGGAGCTGATCCTGACACGTTTCGACGAAGTCGATCGGCGTGTGGTGGATCATTGTCAGGGGCTGGAATTCCTGATCCTGGACGAGCTTCACACGTACCGTGGCCGCCAGGGTGCGGATGTGGCGCTGCTGGTGCGCCGTTTGCGCGAGCGTCTGCAGGCGGACGAACTTGTTTGCATCGGCACTTCCGCCACTATGTCCAGCACCGGAAGCTTGACGGATCGCAACAAAACTGTTGCCGAGGTTGCCAGTAAGCTCTTCGGTACGCTCATTAGCGAGCAGGACATCATTGGTGAAACCCTGGAGCGTGTTACCGATCCACTGAAAAATGTCGCGGCCATACAGCCTGACTTGGGAGCTGCGGTAGCTCGAACAGAGTTTTCCTGGGAGAACTTTGAAGCATTTCGGGTTGATCCTTTATCGATCTGGGTCGAATTAAATCTGGGGATTGAGCTGCCTGACAACGAGCCTCCGCGCCGCGCAAAGCCGATGACCATCCAGGTTGCTAGTGAAAGATTGGCTAGCGATGCCGGTTGCGCAGTGGATGTCGCGCGTAATGGTCTGCAGCGCTTTCTTGTGGCGGCGCATGAAGTCAAAACGCCCCAGGGGCGACCTCCTTTTGCATTCAAGCTTCACCAGTTCATTAGTGGCCCAGGCAAGGTGCTGGCCACCCTTGAGGCACAAGGTGTTCGTCATGTGACCCTGGATGCACAGCGTTTCGCGCCTGGCCGTCAGGACGAAGGGGCTCAACTGTATCCTGTGCACTTTTGCAGGGATTGTGGCCAGGAGTACCTGCCGGTTTGGCAGTCAAAGCAGGCGCCAGCGAGTTACACCCCCCGTGAAATTGATGACATTACAACAGACGATAATGAAGATGTCTTTTACGGATTCCTGTGCCCTGCGGGCTCTCAACTCTCATATCGAGGCGATATTGAGGATCTGCCAGAGACATGGCTGGACGTAAGCCGCGATCAACCCAAGATCAAACAGAACTACAAAAAGGCCGTGCCTTATAGCGTCAGCGTTGACGTACAGGGAAATGAGGGGAATGGTGAATCGTTTTGGTACATCCCGGGCAAGTTCCGCTTCTGCCTGAATTGCGGCCAATTGCATGAAGTGCATGGCAAAGATATCAATCGCCTGGCCAGTCTTTCGGGTGAGGGGCGATCATCGGCTACCACGATTTTGACGCTAACGGCGCTGCGCCAGCTCTTTAATGAAGAGGCACCGGGGGTTGGGCAGCCTGATCCACGAAAGCTTCTTGGCTTTACCGACAATCGTCAGGACGCAGCCCTGCAAGCCGGCCATTTCAATGACTTCGTGTTTTTGCTGACCTTGCGTGCGGGTCTTATTGGTGCTTTGCAAAACAACAACGGCGAGCTCAGCGAAGAGCAGTTGGCGGATGCCGTTTTCAAGGCGCTTGGCTTCGATCAGTTGGACCAGGCAACTCTGGTTGAATACCTGCGTACGCCCAAGCTCATGGGACTGGCTCGGCAAGAGGCACAGCGGACCCTGCGCTACATCATTGGCTACCGCTTGCTACGGGATCTGCGTCGCGGCTGGCGGTTCAATAACCCGAACCTGGACCAACTGGGCTTGCTGGCGATCAATTACCGCAGTCTCGATGAGTTTTGTTCCGATGCCTCTGCCTTTGGGGAACGAAGTACGTTAGGACAATTGACTGCTGCCAACCGCGCGGCTTTGTGCAGACTTGTTTTCGACACGATGCGTCGCGGGCTGTGCCTGGAGACTCGTTATCTCGACCCTGTCGAGCAAGACAAAGCCCGGACCAGTGCCTTTGCGTACCTGAACGAGCGTTGGGCATTTGCGCCCGATGAGCAGCTGGAAACATCCAAGTACCTGATTCTTGGCAAGCGGCCGGAATTCAGGGGGAAGCCGAGAACGGATCTGGTGACCGGCGGACCGCGCTCACGCATGCTTCGAGACGTCAAGACTGCCTCCTTCTGGAAAGAAACAGCCTTGGCCAGTCAGGTCACAAGCTGGAAAGACCCCGAGTGGGTCGAACTGGTAGAGGAGCTCCTGCAAGCGGCGGCGCTCTATGGCTATGTCCAGAAGCATTCGATTGATAAACAGCTGATCGGCTGGCGTTTAAATGCCGCCGCGCTGGATTGGCGTTTGCCCGAAGATTTTCTTCAGGCGGGGGACACGAAGTCCAACCAGTTCTTCCGCACACTCTATTTGAACATTACGGATTTACTGCGTCAGAAAAGTCATCCGTTGTTTGACTTTGAGGCACAGGAACACACCGCCCAAGTGGATGCGGGGCGGCGCCAGTTGCTGGAACAGCGTTTCCGCTACACCGACAAGGACCGCAAGGACTGGGCACAAAATGCGGCTCATGAGGCCCCGCTGGAGCGTCTTCCGGTTATGTTCTGTTCACCCACCATGGAGCTGGGTGTCGACATTTCCTCACTGAATACGGTGTACCTGCGTAATGTCCCGCCGACCCCTGCCAATTACGCACAGCGTAGCGGCCGCGCAGGGCGATCGGGTCAACAAGCACTGGTCATTACTTATTGTGCTTCGTTGAGCCCGCATGACCAGTGGTTTTTCCACCATGCCAATGAAATGGTGCATGGCATTGTTCGTGCGCCCACGCTGGATCTGGCCAATCGCGATCTTGTTGAGAGTCACTTGCAGGCGGTCTGGCTGGCAAACGCCCACATTGCTCTCGATGTCAGCATTGCACCGATGCTCGATCTTGATCAGCCAGGTAAGCCGCTGATCAAGTCCTACCACGATGCACTGAATGATCCCGCGGTGGCAGAGCGCGCCCAAGCCAGTGCAGCCCGTGTCATTGCCCAATTGCAGAACGAGTTGGCTGGCAGCGACTGGTTTTCGGGCGACTATGTACAAAAGGTTATTGAACATGCGCCGCAGGCATTTTCCGATGCACTGGAGCGCTGGCGCGTTCTGTTTGATGCGACTCGCACGCAAATGAACATGGCTGACCAGATCGTTAAAAGCCATACGGCATCGCATACTGAACGGCAGAATGCCCAGCGTCGTTATGGCGATGCGGCCCGGCAGTACGCTGTGCTACTTAAGAACGGTAATACCCAGAACTCGGATTTCTACAGTTATCGCTACTTGGCCAGCCAAGGCTTCTTGCCGGGATACAACTTTCCCCGTCTGCCCTTGATGGCCTGGATTCCCGCGCGAGGTGGAGCCACTACAAATGGCAAGGACGACGAGGGTAGCATGGTCAGCCGTCCGCGCTTTCTGGCCTTGTCAGAATTCGGTCCACGCAGCCTGATCTATCACCAGGGTCGCATGTACCGCGTCGTGCGCGCCAAGCTCAACGTAGGGTCCGCCGATCACATCTCCGGCAACAGCCAGTTGGCGACTATTGCCTCGCTGGTCTGCAGTCAGTGCGGCTATGGCCATTTGGGTGATATCAATGGCGCGCAGCCCTTGGTCAATTGCTGTGAAAACTGTGATGCCCTGTTGACCGAGCATGACTGGGTGCGCGAGCTATACCGCATTGAGACTGTGGAAACGGTAGCGGTCGAACGCATCTCCATCAATGATGAAGATCGCCAGCGCCAGGGGTTTGAATTGCAAACCACCTACCGCTTCCTGCCGGGACCGGATGGTGTTATTCAGCAGCGTAAGGCAGATGTCCGTCTTGGCGACGAAGCCCTGGCGGAGCTGACCTATGCACCGGCTGCTCGTCTGTGGCGCATCAACCGTGGCTGGCGCCGGCGCAAGAACAAGGAGCAGCTGGGCTTCTATATCAACCCAATCACTGGTACCTGGAGCAAGCAGGACGAGCCGGGAGGAAATGTAGAAGAGGGCAAGGACGAGGCGCTGCTCGACAAAGTACCTAACCAGCGCATCGTTCCCTTCGTCGAGGATCACCGCAACTTGCTGATTCTCGCACCGGTGCATGCCTTGTCCACCGAGGCCATGGCAACTTTGCAGGCAGCGCTAAAGCGTGGCATCGAAATGACCTTCCAGATCGAAGAGTCTGAGCTCGTGGCAGAACCGTTGCCCAAGGCAGACGAACGCCGCGCCTTGATGTTCTACGAGGCGGCTGAGGGTGGCGCGGGCGTGCTCACCCGCATTGCCAGCGACCCGTCAAGTCTGGCGCAGGTTGCCAGCAACGCCCTCAGGTTGCTTCACCACAACACGCCGCAAGGCCCGTGGAGGCTTGAAGACTTGCCTGCACTGGAGCAAACCAATGCGTTGGGCAACCATATCTGCGAAGCAGGTTGCTACCAATGCCTGTTGTCCTACTTTAATCAGCCCGACCACGAAAACATCAATCGCCGCAATGCCGATGCGCTCAAGGTGCTGGTGGCGCTGGCGAATGCCGAAGTGCAACCCCGCCAGGTGCTCCCGCCAGCACAGGAAGAGGGGCCGGCTGATGATCGGCTCCATAACTGGCTGAGTGCATTAGCGGCCGCAGGCTTGCGTCAACCAGATGCCATGCAGGTACCCGTTAATCAGGGTGCTGAGATAGCCGCAGGCCAATACAAGTCGGCCCGTGCCCTGGTGTTTCTTGATGATATTGCCGCCGACACGGTGGCCTTGTTGGCCGACAAAGGTTGGCGAGTATTGAACTTTTCCGACTCATCGCAGTGGCAAGCGCAGTTTGTGGCGCATCCCGATGTGTTCGGCACCTATGAGCAAGCACAATGACCATACTTGAACACGATTTCATGCCGGGCAACCTGGTTCGTGCCCGTGGGCGCGAATGGGTGGTGCAAAGCGAATCCCGCCGTGACTGGCTGCGTCTGCGTCCACTTGGCGGCGCGGATGACGACACCATCGCATTGATTCCCGAACTTGAATTGCAGCCCGTTGAGCCAGCCATTTTTCCCCGGCCGCAGCCCGAGCAGGCAGGTAATCACGCGGCAGCCTTGCTGTTGCGCGATGCGCTGCGCCTCAAGCTGCGTGCTGGCGGCGGCCCGTTCCGCTCGTTTGGCAATATCGCGGTTGAGCCCCGCGGTTACCAGTTGGTGCCCTTGTTGATGGCACTGCGCCTGACTACCGTGAGACTGCTGATTGCCGATGACGTCGGTATCGGTAAAACCATCGAAGCCGGGCTGATTGCCCGTGAATTGATGGATCGTGGCGAGATCGCTCGCCTCGCGGTTCTCTGTCCGCCTCATCTGGTGGAGCAATGGCAAAGCGAGCTGGAATCCCGGTTCAATCTGCAAGCAGTCGCGTTGACGTCGGCATCGGCTTCACGCATCGAACGCGATATTCCCCATGGCGTCGGTCTTTTTGATCACTACCCCGTGGTGGTGGTGAGCCTGGATTACATCAAAAGCGAGCGTCATCGAGAGCACTTTCTGGCGATTGCCCCCGAGTGCGTGATTGTTGATGAAGCGCATACCTGCGCCAGCAGCGGCGCGGGAAAACAGCTGCGCTTTGAACTGTTGCAGCGCCTGGTGAAAGATGAAAATCGTCACCTGATTATGCTCACCGCCACTCCCCACTCGGGTGACGAAGTGGCGTTTTACAACCTGTTGTCGCTGCTGGATCCCCGGTTTGTTGCCCTGCAAAACCGCAGCTCAGCCAGCGACCCCTTACGACAGGAGCTGGCCCGTCATTTTGTCCAGCGCCGCCGTAAGGACATTGCTGAATGGCAGGCAGAAACAGGCGATGGCCGTGGTTTTCCCCGCCGCATGAAAACCGAAGTCACCTACCAGCTCAGCGGAGATTGGGGAAAGTTTTTTGATTCGGTTCAGGATTATTGCCGTGAGTTAGCTGAAACCATCGAGCAGCAAGGCGAAGGCCGCGGCCGTCTGATCTGGTATGCCACACTCGCGTTGTTACGTTGCGTCGCGTCTTCACCGGCAGCCGCTGTAAAGGCACTGTCCACACGCCTGGAAGGCAGTCTTGAAGCAGACGACCTGCTGACCGACGAACGCCTGCACGATGGCGAAGCCGATGACCTCGACGGCAGCGATCTGGAGCCGCCCGCGCAACTGGAAGAAGCCAGTTTGTTGCAAGGCTTGATCCAGGAAGCCGAACGCCTCTCTGGCAAAGCAGGCGACCCGAAGTTGGCGGCGCTCATCGATCATATCGGGACATTGGTGAAAGACGGCTACCACACCGTGGTGTTCTGCCGTTATATCGCCACCGCCCACTATGTGGCCGAACACTTGCGCAAGGCATTCCCCAAAGCCACGGTTGAATCCGTCACAGGGGAATACACTCCGGAAGAACGACGCGACCGTGTTGATGCCATGGGGGAGGGCGAACCACGCATCCTGGTGGCCACCGACTGCCTGTCCGAAGGCATCAACTTGCAACACCTGTTCACGGCAGTGGTTCACTACGATCTGGCCTGGAACCCTACGCGTCACGAGCAGCGTGAAGGCCGTGTCGATCGTTTCGGCCAGCAGTCAGAGGAGGTGCGCTGCACCATGTTGTGGGGCCAGGACAATCCCGTCGACGGGTTTGTGCTCAATGTGATTCTGCGCAAAGGCGAAACCATTCAAAAGGAACTGGGCGTACTGGTGCCAATGCCGGAGGACGAGGCCCGCATCAATCAGGCATTGGTAAAGGCGGCACTGATGCGGCGCAGTGAAAGTCACAAGTCATCACCCCAGGTCAGCTTTGACTTTGGCGAATCCGAACGCATCCTCGCTCCACTTCAGGCGCAATGGCAGGACGCGCTGGACAAAGCCAAAGCTAACCGTACCGTCTTTGCGCAGCGCCGTATCCGTCCGGATGAAGTACTGCCAGAGTGGCAAAAGCAGCAGGAAGCGTTAGGCACTCAAGCGGATGTACTGCGCTTTGTGCAAAGCGCCTGCGCGCGCTTGAATGCGCCATTGGAAAAAGCCAGAAACAATCACTTCCGCTTTCTGCCGCAACACCTGCCCGAAGCCTTGCGCTTGCGCCTGGCTGATGAAGGCATCGTCAAACCCGTACTGCTCAACTTCAATGAGCTGCACCGCAGTCACCCCTTGGTCAGCGTGCTGGCCGAACACTTGCTGGAGACCAGTCTTGCAGGGGAGACAGGCATTGCTGCGCGCTGTGCCGCCACGCTGACGGATGCCGTGGAGGTAGTGACCACCGTTTACCTGCTAAGACTGCGTCATCAACTCAGCTATGTGCGCCGCCGTGAGCCATTCCAGATGATGGCCGAAGAAACCGTGGCTCTGGCGGTGGCGGGACGCAGCAATCCCCAGTGGCTCGAAGGTGAGGCGGTGGCAAGGCTGCTGGAGTGCGTGCCCACCGGCAACCTGCCGGTGGAGGCAATGCAGCGCGAAATCAGCACGTCGATGGAGTTTCTCGATGCTCATCCGCAGCAATTGCAAGCCCTAGCCGAGCAACGCGCCCAAACCCTGCTGGCAGATCATCAGCGCGTACGTGAAGCGGCGCGAGATGTCGGCCAGTACAGCGTCAGCGCCTGCCTGCCGGTGGATGTGATGGGTGTGTATGTGCTGCTGCCTGATGCACTGTAACGGGCGGCCACCAGAGAAAAAACATGAGAAAACAGCGTAAAACACAGTCCGCCCTTAACCTGCCCACTCTCACTCTGGAGGGTGGCCTGTTTCTGCCGGATCAACTGGAAAAAGCGGCGCTGGGCAGCAGCGCCGTTGGGCAGTCCGACGCCGACTACGGCCTCCCCAAAGGCCTTAAACCCAAAGACGAATACAGTCGCGCCTTCCAGATCGCTTGCGCCCAGTGGAAACACTTCGCCGCTCAGCTCGAACGGACGGATGTGGACGCGGCCGCCCTGACACAAACCTTTGTGCTTGAGCTTCTACGTGACGCTTTTGGCTATGCCATTCAGCCTTGCCCCGGTCTTACGCTGGGGACCGCCTTTACCCGGTCAGTCTGTTGGCGGGTCATGTAC
>JBASJP010000259.1:0-2960 GCA_049655345.1 Moraxellaceae bacterium | reverse complement strand
ACCGTCGACGATGAGCGTCGGCTTGACCATTTCGTCCTCGCGATTGAGCTTCAGGCTCTGCGATTCCTTGTCGTGCTGGGGCTGGAGAAAATTGAAGATGTTGCGGGCATAAAGCGCGGAGGCTTCTGTTGCCACAGTGGCCGGAATATTGCCGATACCGACAATCTTCACGCCATTGGGAGTGACCACGATTTCATCGAGCCTGGAGCCTTCGACGTTGCCGCCCGAAGACACAGCCATATCGATGATGACGGCACCCGCCTTCATTTTGGCCACGGTTTCGGCCTTGATCAGCACTGGTGCCTTGCGGCCCGGAATCTGTGCCGTGGTGATGACGATGTTGGCCGCAGACACGGCCTTGTCGACGATCACGGCCTGATCACGCACGTATTCCGGCGAAGGTGTCCAGGCATAACCGCCCGTACCCAGCGCCTTGGCTTTTTCTTCATCGGACATAGGCACGTCCAGCCACTTGCCGCCCAGCGACTCCACCTGCTCCTTGGCAGCCGGACGCATGTCGGAAGCTTCCACCACGGCGCCGAGACGCTTGGCGGTGGCAATGGCCTGCAGGCCCGCCACGCCCACACCGAGGATCACGGTACGAGCCGGTTTGATGGTGCCGGCAGCCGTCATCATCATGGGGAACATGCCGGAGTATTCGTTGGCGGCGATCAGCACTGCCTTGTAGCCGGCGAGCGAAGCCTGCGAGGACAGGATATCGGAACTCTGCGCACGCGTGATGCGCGGAATAAGCTCCATCGCCACGCAGGTCAGACTGCGTGCCGCATAAGCATCAAGATGCGGGTTGGCGTGAGGTGCGAAAGCAGCGAGGACGATGGCGCCCTGCTTGTAGTTCGCCACTTCATCAGCGGTCGGTGCGGCAACCTTGAATACAATGTCTGCATCCCTGGTTGTATCTGCTGCTGTAGCAGCAATGGTGGCACCGGCTTCTTCATAGGCCATGTCAGTGCAGCTGGCAGCCAGACCGGCTCCGCTCTGCACGACCAGCTTGTAACCCATCTGGGCAAACTTTTTCACCGTTTCCGGTGTCGCGGCAACGCGAGTTTCGCCCGCCAGGATTTCGGCTGGAATCCCAATTTGCATGGTCAACCCTCACCTCAGGTAGCTTCTGGAAAAGTCTGGTCAAGCATTAATCCCTGATGACCAGACGGTTTTGTCAATGTATCGACACGCAAAGGCCCCGGATTGTAAAGCAGAGGTACGGGCAATGTGAGTACCGGGCGGTCGAATTTGTAACCTTTTTCCGCCAGGCGACATATTTGTCAGCCCAGGTTACATCCTCTGTCAGACAATCGTCGTAACCTTTCGTCTTTACTGAAGAAAATCATCGTGCAGGGATTGCCATCGGCATGACACCAAGGGCTAAACTACCCATTCAAGTCCGGATGACCGACACAACATGCCCTTTCGTCCCACCCTTGTTGGCATCATTCTGGTACTGGCATCCGCCATACTTTTTGCCACCAAATCCATTTTCATCAAACTGGCCTATCAGGAAGCCGTTGATCCGGTCACCCTGCTGACCCTTCGCATGGTCTTTGCCCTGCCCTTTTTCCTGGTAATGGCGCTGGTTGCCAGCCATAGCAGCAACACCACTCCACTGACGCGTCGCGACTGGGGCAGCATGTTCCTGCTGGGGTTTGCAGGCTATTACATGGCCTCGCTGCTGGACTTCATGGGCCTGCAATACATCAGTGCCGGCCTTGAGCGCCTGGTGCTGTTCCTCTATCCAACCATGACGGTATTGTTGACCGCCTTTGTGCTGAAACGACCGGTCAATCGCCTGACCTGGCTGGCCATCGGCGTCAGTTATGCAGGAATGGCTCTGGTTGTCTGGCCGGATGTGCATAATGCCGGGGAACATCTGGCTCTCGGCATGGCACTCGTATTCGGTGGCGCCCTGGCCTATGCCTGCTATCTGGTCGGGTCCGGTGAAATCATCCAGCGACTGGGGGCAAACCGCTTTACCGGCATCACCCTCAGTATCTCCAGTCTGTGCTGCGTATTGCACTTCATGCTGGTCAATCCTCTCAGTGCACTATCCGTAAGCCCTCGGGTACTCGGGCTTGGTCTTACGCTTGCGATAGTGTGTACCGTGCTTCCGGCCACCATGCTGACCAATGGTATTCGCCGCATTGGCGCCAGTCGTGCGGCCCTGATAGGGGCCGTCGGCCCTGTCGCTACGCTTTATCTGGGTTATGCCGTGCTGGGAGAAACGCTGGTAGGCCTGCAAATGGCAGGAACAGTACTGGTACTGGCTGGCGTGCTGATGGTCAGCCTGAATAAATAAAGCCTATGGGAACCGTCATTCGACTCCCATAGGCTTGTTCAACAGGACAAATGGCTATCGATGCATGATCGTCAGCCCTTCATGAACCCTTTGAGCAGGCTGGCGCCCTGCGCTAGCAGATCGCCACCCTCGGGTACCTGACCACCAGGCGTGAGCTTGTCAACCAGACCTGGCAGCATCTGGGCCAGTTGCGTGGAGGCCTGCTGCGGGTCAACCCCTAACTTGCTGGCGATTGCTGCCACCTGCTCATTGCCCAGAACCTTCTGGATTTGCTCAGCCGAGATGGGGAGGTTCTGGCCCTTGCCGACCCAGGATGCAGCCACCTCACCCAGACCGTTCTCCTGAAACTTCTTCAACACCCCCTCCAGACCCCCGGCCTGACCCAGTAATTGCTGTGCCACACTCATGATGTCGCCGCCATTACCACCAGCCTGGGCGCCACCAAGCATGCTGCCAACACTATCCAGTAATCCCATGATGCTCTCCTGCCTGCGTGAAAGAACTTACAGCCTAGCCGCTGCTCACGATACTTACCGTACCTGTTACACAAAATTTACCCATTAAAAAAGCGATACCCCTGACAGGTATCGCTTTTATTAATTTCCAGCCAGAGGCCTCAACCCAGGTTGTTATTCATCCTTGAGCGAGC
>JBASJP010000258.1:0-3270 GCA_049655345.1 Moraxellaceae bacterium | reverse complement strand
TGGTGCCTTGGTGGCCGGCCGGGCAGCGGTCGGTGTAACGGAGCGGGCCGGCGGCACTGCGGGCGCTGACGCCGTCTGTGGCCGAGCGGGAACGGGGGTGCCGTCGCGCTCGAGGGCCTCGCGTTCGGCACGCTTTTCCTGACGTTCACGCAGCCGTTCGCGGGCACTTTCCGCCCGCTGCTTGATGATGGCGCGCCGGGCTTCGGTCGATCCCATACTCACGGACGGTTCGGGCCGGCTGAGACTGGCAAGACGCTCCACGGCCACGGCAAGTGCCATGATCGCAATCACTCCCCAGATGGCCCGCCGGAGTTTAGTCATCAATCAGCCCAGATGGTCAGATCAGTCAAACCGCTGGCGAGTGTGCTGGCCGGCGGCTTCTACCTGAAATTCGACGGACTGATCGTGCGGTAATGTCAGCACCTTCTCGTTGCCCGGGTACAGCCTGGTGGCCTTGTCGATGCGGGCGCACTGATCGCGTGCTTCCCCTTGCTTGCACTGGCGGCCGTCATAGAGGTAAGCGTTCACGTTACCCCTGTTGGCCAGGTGCAGTTGGTTGCCCTCACGCCGACCCTCGATGAGGACGTTGCGCTTTTGCGGGTCGACAAAGATCAGTAACTGGTAGGCGATGAGGATCTTTATCGACATACGCTTTTCCTGGTCGTCGGAGGGGGTTTCCTCTTCAGGCGCCGTCACGGGTTTCACGTTCACGCGGTAGACGCGCTCGGCATCGCCGTGGCCAGCCAGGTTGACCAGACGGATGACGCGGCTGGTTCCGGAGGGCAGCACCAGCCGCTTGGGCGTGGCGATCAGGCCGATCTCCTCGGGGTTGCGCACCACGAGGCGTTCCTCCTTGTCGGTGCCGGGGTGGCGAACCTCCAGCACTTCCACCTCGACAAACATGGTGTCAGGGTCGGGATTGGTGATGGTGACATCCTGGCGGGGCGCATCGCCGGCGGCAAACACCATGATGGAGCGATCCAGCACCATCGAGGCCTGGACCATCGGGGTCAGCAGCATGACCAGCATGGCAAGAACAAGTCGCTTCACAGTGATTTCCCGGGTGGAGTCCGCAGACGGACCAAGCGTGTCAAGTGTGACACAAGTCACTCTTCAGGCCATGTGGCTGACCGCCAAAAGGTTCTTGCCGTGCCCCGGGCGGACAGGGCGGGCGCCGAGGATTTCCACCAGGGTCGGTGTATCGGTTACAGTTGCGCACCAATGCGGGGCGTCCCGCGCGTGCAGGACACCCCATGCCGATCCGTGACTGGCTGCTTGCCTTTGTGCCCGAACGCCAGACTATCGCCTGGCGTGAAAAAACCCGCATCTCGATTGCCACCGGCCTGAGCATTCTCGTCACGGGTGCAATTACCAGTGTGTTTCTGGACGGGATGGGCGTGCCGTTGATGGCCATATCCATGGGTGCCTCGGCCGTTCTGCTGTTTGGGGTGCCCGGCAGCCTGCTGGCGCAGCCCTGGCCTTTTGTGGGCGGACATCTGGTCTCGGCGGCGGTCGGCATTGCCTGTGCCCAGTGGTTGCCCCCGGGCTGGCTGACGGCGGGCCTGGCGGTTGGCCTGTCCATGGGGGTCATGCTCAGCCTGCGCTGCCTGCACCCGCCCGGTGGTGCCATTACGCTTTATGTGGTGCTGGGCGGTCCCCAGGTTCACGACCTTGGCTTCCTGTTCCTGCTGGAGCCGCTTGGCATCAATCTGGCCGTCATGCTGCTGCTGGCCCTGCTCATCAACAATGTGCTGCCCGGCCATCGCTACCCCACGCCACGCCAGACAGGGAACGTACACAAGAGTGCGGACCTCAGTCCGCTGGAGCGCATGGGGCTGACCCAGGACGACATCCAGTCCAGCATGCGCAACATGGGGGTGATGGTGGATGTCTCGTCCGGCGAGCTGGAGACCATTTTGCGCGGTGCGCAGATGAGTGCGGCCGAGCGCCGGCTGGGCGAGGTCTGCTGCCGCGACATCATGTCCACCGACATTGTCAGTGTGGAGTATGGCACCCCGCTGGATGAGGCCTGGCGCCTGCTCTATACGCACAAGGTCAACGCCCTGCCGGTGCTGGACCGCTTCCGGCGCGTGATCGGCATCATCACCCTGATCGACTTCCTGAAGGCGGCCCAGCTCAACAGCCGGGCCAACCTGCGTTCGCGCCTGCGTGAATTCCTGCGGCCCAGCGGGAAGATCCATGCCGACAAGGCCGAGGTGGTGGGCCAGATCATGACGAAAGGGGTGCTGCTGGCGCGTGAGGACATGCACATCGTGGCACTGATCGAGATGCTGTCGGACCAGGGCATGCACCATATCCCCATCATCGATGCCGACAAGAAGCTCTGCGGCATGGTGACGCAGTCCGACCTGATTGCCGGGCTGTTCCATGGCGTGCGCCATGATGACTAGCCGTGCCGGATCGTTCTGTTGCGACCGGGCACCGGTCCGGAAGCAGTTGCTGGCGTTATCAGGTGAGTCCCTGCTTTTGGCACACCACGTTTACGGTTATACTGCGCCCGTCTTTGGGCGGGTGTATCTCCCGCCTGCCGAATTCTGATGAGGTTATCGTGAAGAAGATCTCCCTGCTGCTTGCTGTGCTCGGGCTTTCTGTCGCTGGTTCTGCCCTGGCGGCCAAGACCACCAAGGATGTCTCTCCCCATGCTCTGGGCGACCGCTCTGTTTACTCCGAGCGCGCCACCATTGAGCGCATCACGGCGGTGGGCCGCGTCTGCGTGGAAGGCAAGGAGTGCGAAGGTGCGCCGGTTGCTGCCGTTGCGGCTGCTCCTGCTGCCGGTGGTGCCGCCCGTTCCGGCGATGCCGTGTACAACGCCAGCTGTGCCGGCTGCCACGGTACCGGCGCTGCCGGTGCGCCGAAGGTGGGCGACAAGGGCGCATGGGGTTCGCGTATTTCCCAGGGCAAGCCCACGCTGTACAAGCATGCACTGGCAGGTATCCGTGCCATGCCACCCAAGGGCATGTGCATGACCTGCTCGGATGACGAGATCAAGGCTGCTGTGGATTACATGACCAGCAAGTAAGTCTTGCGCGGTTCATGAAAAAGGGAGCGTCGGCTCCCTTTTTTATTGCCTGCGATTTGCTGTGCTGTGTTGCTGGTGTTTCCGCGCGGTCACAGCGGCAGGGGCGGCAGGCCATGTTTTGCCCGTGCCCGCTGGCACTGGTCATCACCCACCTGCACCTCGTGGCAGGGGCTGGGCCGGTGCGCATAGATGCTGCAACTTACGCCTTCTCCTACGGTGCCATGCAGGGC
>JBASJP010000257.1:0-2565 GCA_049655345.1 Moraxellaceae bacterium | reverse complement strand
CGATACGACACGATATAGCCCAGCAAGCCTGCATGGTCGATCGCCGCTCCCTCATACTGGATCATGACGCTGCCCCAGTCAGGCTGATGGGTGACCGGACACAGGCTGCGCAACAGGTTGGTATTGAGGGTTTCACTAACCTGGCGAGCAGGATCCGCAACCAGCAACGCCGGATTAAGCACAAAATCATTGCAGGTCAGCGGCAAGTCATCCAGACAGATACCGGGAAGCCTTCCCATGCCCAGAACTGACGGATCATCCGGATAGAACAGATGCAGCCTCACCTGGGAACCCGCGACCCGCGAAAGATCCTCCTCTACCCTGCAGACAAATGCCGCTGCAGAAGGAAAGCGTTCGAAGTTAAGCGAATTGAAATACAGCTTCAGGGATTTCGATTCGATCAGACAGGGCGAGATGGCAGGCACCAGTATTTCCGCCATTGCAACAACGGGTTTACCGTTTTCATCCAGCCAGGACACCTCATAGTGCGTCCAGACATCAGCACCATCAAACGGCAATGCATCGGGAGAAAGCCCCAGTGCTGTACGTCCCTCCGTGCGGGATATCGGGCACAGCACTCCGGGTGCGTATTGCGTTGGGTAGTCCGTGTGCTGTCCCAGCAAGATGTCTTTCGGGGCAGATACACTCATGCTGTTCTACTCATGGTTTTTTACTCATGGCAGTAGCTGTACTCACTCGCGGATACCGGTGCCGTTATTGAGTAGTCGATAGGCAACCGCATAAAGACCGGCTGCTACCGCCGAGATCATCAACAACGAGAGATAAACATTCACATCACTGACGCCCAGCACACCATAACGGAATGCATTGACCATATAGACAATGGGATTCAGCAATGAAACGCCCTGCCAGAAGCCTGGCAACATATCGATCGAATAGAAAACACCACCCAGATAGGTCAACGGTGTCAGCACAAAGGTTGGCACTATCGAAATATCATCAAACGACTTTGCGTAGACGGCATTGATGAAACCGCCCAACGAAAACAGCACGGCGGTCATCACCACGGTATAAATCACAATAAAGACATGGTGTATCGACAGCTGCGTGAAAAACAGGGAAAGCAGCGTGACGATAATGCCAACCGCAATGCCACGCACCACCCCACCCATCACAAAACCCAGCAGAATGATGTGATTGGGTACAGGTGACACCAGCAACTCCTCGATACTCCGCTGGAACTTTGCACTGTAAAAACTGGAAACGACATTGCCATAGGCATTGGTGATGACTGCCATCATGATCAGGCCGGGCACGATGTACTGCATGTAATCAAAACCGCCCATATCACCGATGCGCGAGCCAACCAGATTACCGAAAATCACGAAATACAGGCTCATCGTGATTGCCGGAGGCAGCAGCGTCTGCACCCAGATACGGGTAAATCGCCGGATTTCCTTGGAAAGAATGGTAGTGAAGGCAACCCACTTCTGTGCGCCATTCATGTTGCATTGCTCCCTTGCACAGGTGCCTTCAGGTTTTTTTCCACCAGTGACACAAACAGCTCTTCAAGACGATTGGCCTTGTTGCGCATACTGAGAACACTGACACCCAGTGCCTCCAGCTGTACAAATACGCCGTTCATGGACTGCGTTTTCTCCACATCAACCTCAAGGGTCATGGGATCGGTCTGGCGCAACGGGTAATCCCTGAGCACAGGCGCCTGCGACAGCGGTGATCGCAGATCAAGGATGAATGTCTCTACATGAAGCTTTGCCAGCAGGGATTTCATGTCCGTGTTTTCAACAATTACACCGTGATCAATAATGGCAATATCCCGGCAGAGGCTTTCTGCCTCCTCAAGATAGTGCGTAGTCAGGATGATGGTGGTACCTGAACGATTAAGTTCTGTCAGAAACTCCCACATCGAGCGTCGCAGCTCGATATCCACACCCGCGGTTGGTTCGTCCAGAATCAGCAGGCCGGGCTCATGCACCATGGCCCGGGCAATCATGAGGCGTCGCTTCATGCCGCCGGAAAGCATGCGTGCCTGCTGATCACGCTTCTCCCATAGCCCGAGCTTGTGCAGGTATTTCTCGGCCTGATCGTAGGCACGCTTGCGCTCAATACCGTAATACCCGGCCTGCGTAGCAAGAATATCAATCACATTTTCAAACTGGCCGAAATTGAACTCCTGCGGGACTACGCCCAGCCGCTGTTTGGCCAGTGAAAGGTCGGTATCAATGTCGTGCCCGAAAATCCGTACCTCACCAGCACTCTTTTTAACCAGCGAACTGACTACACCAATGGTGGTGGATTTGCCGGCACCATTTGGCCCCAGCAGGGCATAGAAATCGCCCGCCTCTACATCCAGGCTGATCCCCCTCAGGGCCTGTACACCATTGCCATAGGTTTTAGTCAGGTTGTGGATGCTCAACGCGGCTGTCATCAGGGACTTCCCGGAATATTCGAATCAGTTAAATGGGGATCAAAGAAGAAAATCAAAACGGGTCAAGATACGACCTGACCACACGACCGCCAGGTTCGCCACGCCAGATCCAGCGCAGGGCATCATCCTCGAACCAGAGCCATGCACCTTCCATC
>JBASJP010000256.1:0-2055 GCA_049655345.1 Moraxellaceae bacterium | reverse complement strand
AGGTTGGGAACAGCGTTGCCGCCTCAGTCGGGTCCGCGTGCCATTCAGATCATGATGCAGTCAGCGGCGTGCTGGCCGCCATGGGGTGCAGCGCCGTGAGGGCAACGGGTGCGGTGCGGCTTTCGGTCGGCCGCATGACCACGAAAGAAGAAATCACGCAAGCATCCAGTTGCTTGATTGCCGCCTGGCAACGGTTGAAGCCAATTTAGCTTGCCGATAAAATCTTGCGAGGCTTGATCACGCCCACAAATTTCAAATAGACGAAGGTGTAGATGGCAGCCGCCAGCACAATGCTCAGGTAAGAAAAACCAAGCAGCAAAGCCGATGCGTAGTAATTGCTGTGGCTGTAGACCGCCAACACCTCCAGCCCGACCACGACACACACCAGGCCCCATTGGCTCGGGTAAAACTCGGGTTTGATGAACTGGTAACGGAACCAGTCCCTGAAAGCCACGGCGCAAAACAAGATCCAGAAAATGGAAATTGAAAACAGAATGACCACCGAGACAAAGGCCAGCGAAGAGATATCCACGCCCAAAGACTGGCCGGTGTAGCCTGCAATTTTGTAAATCGCGATGGCAAACAGGCAATTGATGGGCACCACCACAAAATGCGCTGGCTTCAGGGGTTCGGCCATGCTGGACCCATGGTTCAGCTGGAAAACCAGCAGATAAATGCCTTTGATACCGTAAAGCAGCAGGCCCATGCTGATGGCAATCAGCGTCAGGATGCTGGCCACTTTGGCCACCTGCAAATCGGTGGCGGCCATGGTGATGCCCGCTCCGGCCAGGGCCACCATGCCCCACGCAAACACGTCAAGCAACCAGTTGAAAGTAAAAACCACGGCTTTGCCATCCCGGAAGAACCAGGTTTTGGCAACCGCCAAAGACAGCGCCCCCAGCGCCAGAAACAGCAAGGCGTAGGGGTAAATGCCATAACCCATCAGCGTTGGCACCGCCCTGGAAAAGTCCGGCCAGAAAAAAGCAACCGGTCCCAGCAAGACATTTGCCGTCATTCCCAAAGCCACAATGGGCGAAAAAATACCAATGTTGATGGCCGCATCCGACAGGAAAACCTGCAGCGCATCACCCTGATGAGCCCAATGCATGAACTCGATGGACATCTTCAGAATCAGGAAAAAATGCATCAGGGTGCTCAGCAGCATCACTGCCACCAGAAACAGGCTGGCCACATCCCATCCGCTGGCAAAGTCATTGATGCTGATCAGCTTGTCCGTATGTGCAAAGGTGAATTGCATCAACACAAACGGCATCAAGGCCACGCCACCCGATGCCAGGGCGGATTGAAATCGCAGAGGTGTGAACATGAAGTTGGTCAGAACACCAGCACCTTGTCGGCCTCGACGGTCCAGTCAGCCAACTGCGCCAAGGTACCCCGCAGGGCACCCTCCATGAGTTCCTCGGCGCGTAGTCCGCGGGCATCCATACAGGTGCCACACAGCATCACTTCGCCCTTGCGCACGATCTTGCCCAGCATCAGTTGTATGTTGTAGTAACCCTCGGGCACTTTCTGGCCACCTTTGGCGCAGGCCACCGCATCGGCCATCAAAAACACCCGGACTTGCTGGCCTTCCTTGCCGGCAACTGCCGCAGCCAAGCGCAAGGCGTTGTAGGCGCGCTCGTTGCCATAGGGGGCATCGTTGATGATAAAAAGTGTGATGGACATCAGTTTCTCCTTGGTTGATCAGTTTTTGGCGACAGGCAGCCCTGCGGCCTGCCACTCGCTTACCCCGTCGAAAGTCTTGCGCGCCTGGTAGCCATGGGCCTGCAGCAGCTTCACCGCCTCGTCGGACATCAGGCAAAACGGGCCACGGCAGTAGGCGACGATCTGTACGTCACGAGGCAGTTCGGCCAGACGCTGGGCCAACTCGGACAGGGGCAATGAACGGGCATTGGGCAGGTGCGCAGTGTCAAATTCGTTCTGCGGGCGAACATCGAGCACGATAACCTCGCCGCGTTTGGCCTGCGCCATCAATTCTTTGCGCCCGACACTGACCATGCGGTCCGGGTCGGCCATCATGCCCTGCAGTGCCAT
>JBASJP010000255.1:0-7234 GCA_049655345.1 Moraxellaceae bacterium | reverse complement strand
CCGCTCCCACAACTCACTCATTAGATGATCAGAAATACCCTTCCATCTTTTTCTTTTCCATCGAGCCGGACGAGTCGTGGTCAATCACACGGCCCTGGCGCTCGGAGGTCTTGGTCAGCAGCATTTCCTGGATGATTTCCGGCAGCGTTTTGGCTGTGGACTCCACAGCGCCTGTCAGCGGATAGCAACCCAGGGTACGGAAACGCACGCTCATGGTTTTGATGCGGGCTTTTTCTTCATCGGTCAGGTACTGCAGGATGCGGTCGTCGTCGATCATGATCATGGTGCCATCACGCTCGATCACCGGACGCTCGGCGGCAAAATACAGCGGCACAATCTCGATATTCTCAAGAAAGATGTACTGCCAGATATCCAGCTCGGTCCAGTTGGACAGCGGGAACACGCGAATGCTCTCGCCCTTGTCGATCTTGGAGTTGTAGATGTTCCACAACTCGGGACGCTGGTTTTTTGGGTCCCAGCGATGATTGCGGTCACGGAAGGAGTACACGCGCTCTTTGGCACGGGACTTTTCTTCGTCACGACGGGCACCACCAAACGCGGCGTCAAACTTGTACTTGTTCAGTGCCTGCTTGAGACCTTCGGTCTTCATCACATCGGTGTGCTTGGCCGAACCGGCCGTGAACGGATTGATGCCGGCCTTTACGCCCTCTTCGTTGATGTGAACGATGAGGTTCCAGTCATGCTTCTTTGCCATGTAGTCACGGAACTTGATCATCTCCTGGAACTTCCAGGTGGTGTCCACGTGCATGAGCGGAAACGGGGGCTTGCCGGGGGCAAAGGCCTTGAGCGCGAGATGCAGCATCACGGCAGAGTCCTTGCCGATGGAGTACAGCATGACGGGGTTTTCAAACTCGGCCGCCACTTCACGAATGATGTGAATGGATTCGGCCTCAAGCTGCTTGAGATGAGTCAGCCGGTGTTCCGGGATATGCACCATGGTGTTGCCTGCGCTGTGTTACGTGAGTTTGGTGGGGGCAGATTCTACCCCGATGGCGCGCACTCTAGGCAATTTCATCCATTTATGAAAGTATTAATATCCAATACAAACCATAGATAAAAGCCTATGTATCGTCAGGCGGCCCTGAGGGCCACACACCAGCAACTGCGCGCCTTTGAAGTGACTGCACGCCTGCTGTCGGTCACCCGGGCGGCCGAGGAACTTCACATCTCGCAACCCACGGTATCCATCCAGCTGCGGGAACTGGCCGAAAATGTGGGCATGCCGCTGTTTGACCTGCAGGGACGCCGCCTGCAGCTGACCGAGGCGGGGGAGGAGTTGCTGGAGACGGTTCGCGAGGTATTTGCCGCCTGGAGCCGCTTTGAGTCACGGATTGCCGAGCTGAAAGGGGTGCATCGCGGCACGCTGCGCCTGGCGGCCGTAACCACGGCAGAGTACCTGTTGCCGCAGTTGCTGGGGCCATTCTGCGAAGCCTATCCGGGCGTAGAGGTACAACTGGCCGTTGAAAACCGCGCCGCCATTATCGAGCGACTGGACAAGAATCTGGATGATCTGACGGTGATGATGCTGCCACCAAATGACGAGCGTCTGCGTACCCTGCCCTTCATGGAAAGCCCGCTGGTGGTGATTGCCGCCCAGGGGCACCGCCTGCAGGGCAAGAAGCTGTCACTGGCCAGCATGAAGGACGAGCGCTGGCTGCTGCGCGAAACCGGATCGGGCGGACGGCAAATGGTGGAGGAACACTTTGCCCGTGAGGGGTTTTCGCCGCGCATTGCGATGGCACTGGGCAGTAACGAGGCGATCAAGCATGCCGTTGCGGGTGGGCTGGGTATTACGGTCCTGTCGCGTCATGCCCTGGGCAGGGACCCGTCAACACAGGGACTGCTGGAGCTGAATGTGAAAGGATTCCCGCTGCCGGGGGAGTTCTGTTTTGTGATGCGTGAGGGTCGTCGTCTCTCCCCTGCCGCTGAAGCCTTCCTGCAGTTTGCGAAGGAACAGCTGAGCCAGCAGAAGCAGAGCCGTTGATACGGCATGATCCGGGCGCAAACAGCAGACAATAAAAAGGGCCTGATGACGGCCCTTTTCATGAACTGCTTATTATGTGCTGCCTGATTTATGTGCGGCCCGATCAGTTGGGGCTGGCAGTCGACGAACCACCGCCACCGCCACCACCACCACCGGCGCTGGGTGAACTAATCAGGGATACGCTCGCATTACTGCGTGCAGGCGTGGTTGTTGGCGCCGTACTGACCGTGGAATTATTGCTCCAGGGCTGAGCACTGGTAATGATGTCCATGCTGATGCCTGCTTGCCGGGCAGCTGCAGTAATCTCACTGGTTTGCCCAAGGGCTGCCTTGTAGGCCGTATTCAGAATATTCCTTACTGCATCAGGATTGGACGTGCCCTGTGCACCAAGCGCAGCCTGCACAGCCGGACCTGCCGCACGAGGCGATCCGGCGATGGCCGCATAAACAGCGCTGGCCGGGTCCATCTTGTTGCTGATGGCAATCTGAACCACCGCACCCGCACTTGCCGGTGACCATTGCGTGGCAGCGGTCACTGCTGCAGAGAGGTTCGTGCCCGTGACAATCCCCGCCTTGATCAACTCACTCAGCACAGTCTGGACTGGCACACCGCTGTTTACTGCCTGCTGCATGACCAGACTGAGCGGCATACCCTTGCGTGCGCTGTCCAGAACTGCACGGGTCTGGTTAGCCACATAGGCCTGATGATTAAAGTAATAGCTGGGATAAAAGTAGCGACTTGGGCTTTTTCGCCATGACCAGGCACTTGCCTCCATGGGCATTACAAGCATTAACGACAGTACGAACAGTAGTGAACGGCGCATTATGAATTCTTCCCGGGAGTCCGATTAATTAAAAGCCCCATGCCTTGCATGGTAAATAATTGGGCGTCTGTATAACAAGGGCCGGTCGGTTTTTCAATCTCGCGGCCAGTCATGCAGGCATGCGCCGCAGTCGCCATCACCTCCGGAAATGGCCGCTGTCCACGCAATAAAAAAGGGCCGGATAAGGGCCCTTTTTCATGTGCGTCCCGATCAGTTGGGGCTGGCAGTCGACGAACCACCGCCACCGCCACCGCCGGCGGCTGGTGCAGACACCGTGCCGGTTGCCGCGGGCGACGACGTACCGCCAACAACTGGTTTTGCTGCTGTCTTGGCGCTGGCAGCGGCAATGACCGAGGCTTCCACACCAGCATCCTTGGCTGCAGCTTCAATCTTGGCGGCCTGCGCAGGAGCGGCTGCAAATGCCGCCTTGAGCACGGCGGCCTGATCAGCAGACTTCACGCGCAAGGCAACAGAAACGATGCTGCCGGCACTGGCAGGATCAGCCTTGATGGCTTCGGAAACAGCCTCGGCCAGATTGTCGGCATTTACCACACCAGCCGCGACAAGATCTTTCAGCAACTGGTCTACCGGGGCCTTTTCCTTCTTTGCCTGCTGCATGACGGCCTCAAGGGACGACCCCTGCTTTGCCGACAGCACAAGGCTCTGAAGGCTGGCAGAAGCCTCCAGCGGAACAACAAACAGAAGTGAAAGTGCAAGAATCAAACGGCGCATGGGTATATCCCTCTTGTCGGCCTGACAGGCCACATCCATTGGTCTGGTAAAGTGAGCAAAATATAGTCACTCCATGTTACGGGAGGATGGCAGGAAAGTCAGCACCCGCCATCCTCACGCCCCACGGATCAGATCTTGAAGCCGATCTGCAGTGCAGCCCCGTAAGTCTCGCCCTCGCCAATCATGCCGGACAGATCGATATTGAAGCGGTCCCACGGAGTAATGCCAATACCGCCTGTGATCACATCAGACACATTATCCTTCAGATCGGCGCGGTAGCCCGCACGCAGATGGAAGTGGCGTCCTGCCGAGAACTCGAGCCCAAGGCGGGCAAACTGGGTGTCGGCCAACAGGTCATAGCCGTTGCGTACGGTCAGGTCGACGTTAGCTTCGCCCTTGAACCAGGCATTGCCATAGCCGATACCCGTGGTGACCAGCGGCTCAAGCTTGTATTGCACGCCAGTACCAGCAGGACCGTCGAACGAGGTGGGGATCAGGTTTTCGACGGTGGCTGCAAAAACATATTCCTTGTTGTCGCCAAAGCGCAGGCTTGTACCCAGATCGATGTTCACACTGGTGTCATCCGACTTGTTCTTGCTGTCGCTGATATCGCCTTCGTCAAAGTTGGCGACGTTGGCAACATAGCTGAACAGCTCGACCTGCTGCGCCTTCAGGGTGGCGCCCAGATCCAGACCGTTTTCCAGCGTCTTGCCGAACATCAGGCCGCCTTCGGTCAACGCAACAGCCGAGGCACGCAGTGTGGACTGCAGGTCATCCTGGGTATTGGCTCCCGCAGCAATGCCGGCAAGGATGAGCGTATCGTTGTTGTTGTAATCGAATACCGTGCCAAACGAGAGCTTGCCCTTCACTACCAGTGCAGCAGGCAGTGTCTTGTTGGGAATGCCGATCAACACCGACGTACCGACATCCGCCTGCACTACCTTGTTATCCATTGCCTGCAACTGCCGATCCGCGTTCAGAACGTCCGCAGGGGTAGGCGCCGGATTGTTTTCCAGCGCATCAATCGCATCCTGTGCATCTTCCGTGGCCTGCAGCATGCCGTCCTTGTCGGAGGCAAACACACCCACATTCAGTGCAAAACTGAAATCGTCATTCTCGTCAAAACGATTGATCAGGGCCGGATTGAGAATGGCCTGATTATATTCGCCCATGGTGAGGCCGGCGCCACCACGACCCATGCTGCGGGCATCGTAGATATCGGCAAGAGACAGAGCTGGTACCGCGCTCAGGGCGGCAATAGAGACAGCTAGCGACAGTTTACGCATGAATGCTTCCTTGTTTGGTAAATGGTGGAGCTAATGGTTGAGCTAGTGATTATTGGGATCATGCCCGCCGCGTGACCGGGCGGTGCAGAAAGGGCGTTATATCATCCGGGCAACGGACGGCCAACCCCATGCCGGAAAAGGTGTAGAAAAGCCGTTTTAGTGACCCAGATAGGCCGCTTTTACTCGCTCGTCGGCGGCCAGGTCGGCGGCAGGGCCGCTCAGTGTGATGGCCCCGGATTCCATGACATAGGCACGATTGGCGGCAGCCAGTGCCAGGCGGGCATTCTGTTCGATCAGCAGGATGGCAACGCCGTCGGCATTGATGGTGCGGATAATCCCGAAGATCTTTTCGACCATGAGTGGTGCCAGGCCCATGGACGGCTCGTCCAGCAGCAACAGGCGTGGACGGCTCATGAGCGCGCGGCCAATGGCCAGCATCTGCTGCTCGCCACCCGACAGGGTACCGGCCAGCTGATGCTCGCGCTCCTTGAGACGGGGAAAAAGGCTGTAGGATTTTTCCAGATCGGCCGCAATGCCGGCACGGTCATGACTGTGATAGGCACCCATCAGCAGGTTTTCGGCCACGGTCAGCCGGGCAAACACGCCCCGACCTTCCGGCACCAGTGCCAGACCCTGTCGTACACGATCATGCGCAGGCAGCTTGACCAGATCATGCCCGGCATACTGCATGCTGCCACCGGCAGGCGTGAGCAAACCACCCAACGTATTGAGGGTGGTGGTCTTGCCGGCACCGTTGGCACCAATCAGCGTCACCAGCTCGCCGTCTTCTACGGTGAGGCTGATGCCCTTGACGGCCTTGATGCCGCCATAGGCGACCGACAGATTGTTGATGGCGAGCAGACTCATACCGCACCACTCCCCAGATACGCTTCGATCACACGCGGGTTTGACTGCACATCGGCAGGCACGCCTTCTGCGATGAGTTCGCCAAAATCCAGCACGGCAACACGGTCACACAAGCCCATGATGAGTTTTACATCATGCTCGATCAGCAACACGGTGATGCCATCGGCCTTGATGCGGGCAATCAGTTCGCGCAGACCGGAGGTTTCGGTCGGGTTCATGCCGGCGGCCGGTTCGTCCAGCGCAAGCAGTTTCGGTTCGGTCGCCAGTGCACGGGCAATTTCGAGACGACGCTGATCGCCGTAGGAAAGCTCGCGCGCCAGTTTGTTGGCCGACGCTTCTATGCCGACATAGCGCAACAGATCAAATGCCCTGGTACGAATGCCCTGCTCTTCGGCCCGGGCACGCGGGTGACGCAGGATGGCGCCGATCACACCGGTACGGGTTTTACCGTGACGGGCAACCATGACGTTTTCGAGCGCCGTCATGTGATTGAACAGACGGATGTTCTGGAAGGTACGGGCAATGCCGCACGCAACAATCTGGTGCGGTTTGGTTTTAAGCGGCATGGCGGCACCCGCCAGAATCCGTTCACCCGCTTCGGCCTGGTACAGGCCGGTAATCACGTTGAACAGCGTGGTCTTGCCAGCGCCGTTAGGGCCGATCAATCCGTACACGCAGCCCTGGGGAATGGTGATGCTGACGTTGTTGAGTGCCTTGAGTCCGCCGAAACGTTTCTCGATGTTTTTCAGGACGAGCAGGTCAGTCATGACTCAACTCCTCCTTGCGGCGCGAGGATGGCCACAATCCGGCGGGGCGGAACAGCATGACGACAATCAGGGCAAGCCCGAACAACAGCATGCGCAGGTTTTCCGGATCGACCACCATGCGCCCGAACAGTTCGCGCTGCAGGGGATTGATGATGGCGCGCAGAAACTCCGGCGTAATGGTGAGCAGCACGGCGCCAAGGATGACACCGGGAATATTGCCCATGCCGCCCAGCACCACCATGCACACCACCATCACGGATTCCATCAGCGTGAAGGATTCGGGGCTGACAAACCCCTGGAAGGCGGCAAACAGGCCACCGGCCACCCCACCAAAGCTGGCGCCCATGGCAAAGGCCAGCAGCTTGACGTTACGTGTATTGATGCCCATGGCCTGCGCGGCAATCTCGTCTTCGCGGATGGCCACCCAGGCACGGCCAATACGTGAATTTTCCAGACGGATGCAGATAAAAATGGTGAGCAGCGCCAGCGCCAGAAACAGGTAGTAATAGGCATAGTCACTGCTGAAGCGCGTACCAAACAGGGTGAACCCTTTTTCCAGCTGATAGCCGAACAGACTGACGCCATCAATCAGGTTGATGCCCTGCGGGCCGTTGGTAATGTTTACCGGACGATCAAGGTTGTTCATGAACAGGCGCACGATCTCGCCAAAACCCAGCGTGACAATGGCAAGGTAATCACCGCGCAACCGCAAGGTTGGTGCGCCCAGCGTGGCACCCGCAATGCAGGCAATGGC
>JBASJP010000254.1:0-2050 GCA_049655345.1 Moraxellaceae bacterium | reverse complement strand
AGCCACTGCGTCAGATGGGGGCTGAAATCCTGACCACGGGCGAGAAGGGTACGCCACCGGTCACAATCAAGGGTGGCAAGCGTCTCAAGGGCTTTCACTACGACATGCCCGTTGCCAGTGCACAGGTAAAGTCCGGTGTCCTGCTGGCCGGCCTCTGGGCCGACGGTGAAACGGTTGTTACTGAACCGGCACCCACACGTGACCACAGCGAACGCATGCTGCGCGGCTTTGGTTATGACGTGAAAGTGGAGGGCGCTACCGCATCGCTGAGTGGTGGCGGCAAACTTGTGGCAACACGTATTGATGTTCCGGCCGATATCTCGTCCGCTGCATTCTTCATGGTTGCTGCCAGCATCGCAGAAGGCTCCGACATTGTGCTTGAGCATGTGGGCATAAACCCGACACGTATTGGCGTCATCAACATCCTGCGCGCCATGGGTGGTGATCTCACGGTAATGAACGAGCGTGAGGTGGGCGGGGAGCCTGTAGCCGACATCCGCATTCGCAGTGCCAGACTGAAGGGTATCCACATTCCGGAAGAGCAGGTGCCGCTGGCTATCGACGAGTTCCCCGTACTGTTCATTGCCGCTGCGTGTGCCGAAGGCACCACCATTCTTACTGGCGCAGAAGAATTGCGGGTCAAGGAGTCGGATCGCATCCAGGTCATGGCTGATGGTCTGACCACTTTGGGCGTCAAGGTTCAGCCCACGCCTGACGGCATCATCATTGAGGGTGGGCCGATAGGCGGCGGGCGTGTGGTCAGCCATGGTGACCACCGTATCTCCATGTCGTTTACCGTTGCCGGCCTGCGCGCCACTGGTCCAATCGAGATCGAGGATTGTGCCAATGTTGCCACCAGTTTCCCGGACTTCACCGGGCTGGCCCGTCGTGCCGGGATCAATATTTCCGTCATTGAAAAGGACTAGACTCCCTGCGCCCGGCCAGATGCACATATGCCGTCTGGCCGGCCAAGGTTGCTTTTCCCCCCGTATTTCTATAGAAAGCACGCGCGTTTTCCGGTCCTGTAACGGGGCCGGCCGGGCATGCCTCTCGCCTGCAAATCAGGGATCAGAAAAGCCGTCAGCGGCCGCTGCGAATTAAAGCCGGGTAACCCGTGACACGGTACATGAGGAAGTGTTGATGAGTGCAGAAGTAGAAAAGGTTGTGATGCCGCCAGCTCCAGCACCGGTAATAGCGATTGACGGGCCCAGTGGCTCTGGCAAGGGCACCATTGCCCATCGTCTGGGGGCGCTGCTTGGTTTCCATGTCCTGGACTCGGGTTCCCTGTACCGTCTGCTTGCACTGGCCGCCCAGCATCATGGCGTGGCACTGGACAATGAAGCTGCCCTGCTGGTTCTGGCCGGGCACCTGGACGTCCAGTTTCATCAGAGTGCCGCAGGAGAGGCGGTCATCATCCTTGAGGGCGAGGATGTCACCAACGAGATCCGGACCGAAGAAATGGGGCGTTCCGCCTCAATCGTGGCAGCGCTGCCCGCTGTTCGTACAGCCTTGCTGCACCGCCAGCAGGCCTTCCGCGAGCAGCCTGGCCTGGTAGCCGATGGGCGGGACATGGGCACGGTGGTGTTTCCTGACGCCTGCCTCAAGATTTTCCTGACCGCAGCTGCCGAAGCAAGGGCCGAACGCCGCTACAAGCAGTTGCTGGAGAAGGGCTTCAGTGCTAGTCTCCCGGCCCTTGTTGACGACATTCGCTCCCGTGACAGCCGCGACATCAACCGTCCGGTAGCGCCGCTCAAGGCTGCAGATGATGCCATTGTACTGGATTCCACCCAGCTGGGCATCGACGCCGTAATGGAGCGTGTCATGCGGGAAATCGGCCAGTTGCCCGAGCTCAAGCGGTATCTCCGCAACGGGTCCGCCGCCTGAACCTGCGTCAGCACAAGAATTATGACTAAAGCCTCCCCATGAGGCTTTAGTCGCTGGAGTGGTACTTATCCTGCGTCTGCCAGCGTGGCAGGAGGGTACCTTTAAACAACAGCCCCACATGAGCTGGACATGTGCGGACGTAAAAATTGATGCGCAAGCATCGGCA
>JBASJP010000253.1:0-15019 GCA_049655345.1 Moraxellaceae bacterium | reverse complement strand
GCGTCGACCGGCGTCATTCAGCCGGGTTCACGTTTGCAGTATCAATTGCTGATGCGTGGAGATGAACAGGCACTGGCCACGTTCCGGCAATGGGTAACGCCCCGGCTGGGACCAGGCTCGCGACTCATGGATGTGGCGGGTGGTCGGCCCGAGCTGGCGACCCCCCTTGTTCGTGCCAGTGATTACCTCAGTCTTGCAGCCATTGCTGCGGTGGTGCTGGCGGGTTTGGCGATTGCCGTCAGTGCCCGCCGGTTTGCCGAGCGACGTTACGACATGCAGGCGCTTTTGCGCTGCCTTGGGGCATCAAGAGGCGAGGCCTTCTCGCGCGTATTTGCCGAGTTGCTGCTGGTATGGGCAGTCGCCATCATTCTGGGGGCGCTGCTTGGCGGGCTTGCATCCGTTGCGGTCAATCACCTGCTGAAAGACCTGCTTCCTGTTGGCGCGCCTGCATTCACATTCTGGCGACCTCTGCTTACCGGCATTGCAACGGCCACCCTGACCCTTGCCGGATTTGCCCTGCCAGCCCTGTTGTCGCTGGGACGGGTGACGCCACTGCGAGTGCTGCGTCGGGAATTGTTGCCACCCTCCCTCGCCCAGCTGGCCATTACCGCGCTGCTCTTGCTTGCTCTTTTCATGCTGCTGGCGATGGAAACGGGTCGCTTGTTGCTGACAGCTCTTGCCGTTGGCGGGGGAGCAGCTCTGGTATTTCTGCTGCAGTGGGCGTTGCAACGGCTGCTGGTGGCATCTCGCCGCTGGAGCAATCCGTATCTGTCGGTACTGCGCCGCCATCCTGCGGAAACGGCAACCCAGATTCTTGGGCTTGCCCTGGGCCTGACTGCATTGCTCATGGTATTCAGTTTGCGCGGTGAACTGCTTGGTGCCTGGGAAAGCAAGATTCCTCCCGGGGCGCCCAACCAGTTTGCACTGAATATTTCTGATCAGGAGCTGAGTGACTTCCGGAGTGCCTTGCATGCACAAGGCTTTGCTCATGAAGCACTTTATCCGGTTGTGCGCGGCCGCCTGACAGCGATCAATGGAAAGCCCGTACAACAGGCAGTCAGCAAGGAAGGCGATGACGGGCGTGATGAATCACTGAATCGCGAGCTTAATCTGACATGGAGCAAGACACTACCAAAAGGTAACAGGCTTACTCAGGGAGACTGGTGGAGCAATGACTCGGTGAGCAATCAGGAGGTATCACTTGAGACGCGACTTGCCGAACGTTTGGGGCTGAAGCTGGGCGATCGTTTAACATTTACGCTGGCGGAAGGTGAGTTCAATGCCGTTGTCAGCAGCTTGCGTGAGGTTGACTGGGACAGCTTCCAGCCTAACTTCTACATGGTATTTCCCCCGGGAATGATTGACCGCTTTCCGGCATCGTACATGACCAGTTTTAATGTGCCGACCGATCAGCGCCATCGCCTCAATGGGCTGGTAAAAGCGTTTCCCACCGTAGTCCTGATTGATATCGCCAGCGTGATGGCCGAGGTGAAAAAGTTGCTGGAGCAGGTCTCCCGCGCCGTTGAGGCGGTACTGCTGTTTGTTTTGATGGCCGGCGTTCTCGTGATTTCCGCACATGTCATGGCCAGCCTGGATGCACGTCGCCATGAATCCGCCTTGCTTCGTGTCATTGGAGCAAGCCGGCGCGAACTGCAGGCCAGGCTAATGACAGAGTTCGTTTTGCTGGGGCTGATTGCCGGCACTCTGGCCGTAGTGATGAGCGAGTTACTGGCCGCAGTTGTTTACTGGAAAGTGCTGGAACTGTCCCCCACGTTGCATCCGATGATCTGGTGGCAAGCGCCATTGGCCGGGGCTTTGCTGGTCGGCTTCGCAGGCATGTTCGGTGCCAGGCGTGTCTGGAATGCAAGTCCACTGCTGACGCTGCGTCAGGAGTAATACGTCTTCAATGCTGATTTACATGGCAGGAATTTCAGAATGAAAATTAACTGGCGGGCCTTGAAGGGTCAACCTGACGCCCCGTTTCTGGCACTTGATTTGCTCGTGATGCTGCTCATCGCGGGCAACCTGCTTTGGTTGCTGCTGGATGCCGTCCTGTTCAACTCCGGTACGGGCGTACTGTTGGCAAAGCATTATCCGGGTCTGGTGAGTCATTACCGTGACAATATTCATCCGGACATACTGTTATACGATTCCTATTTCACGTTCTTCCTGATTGCCGAACTGATGCTTCGCTGGGGTGTCGCCATCTATCGGAAGACGTATTATCGCTGGTTTTTCTATCCCTTTGTTCACTGGTACGACGTACTGGGCTGCATCCCGCTTCCGTTTTTCCGGTTTCTGCGCTTGTTGCGGCTGTTCTCGATTCTCTATCGCTTGCAAACGCTTCGGGTGATCGATCTTTCCGAAACAGGCCCCTTCCCGATCATCTACAAGTATTACCGGGTAATGCTTGAAGAACTTTCGGACCGGATCGTCATCAATGTGCTGGAGGGGGTACAGCGTGAGGTCAGTGCGGGAGGACCGTTTCGCCATCGTCTGACCGAAGAGGTGCTGCGACCAAGACGCGATGTGATTGTTCCATGGCTTGCAGGATTGCTTACGGAAACCAGTGCGTTTGCCTATGGCGAGCATCGTGAACGTCTTGCCGTTTATTTGCATGAGCGATCCCGGGAGGCAATTGCCAATAATCCCGACCTGTCACGCATCACACAACGCCTGCCATTTGTAGGAAGTGCGCTGGAGCGGGAGCTGCAAACGATTGTCGGCGATCTGCTGGTGCAGATGACGGACGATGTGCTGACTGACCTCGGCAGCCAGGGTAACGAGGCGGTAGCGGACATTGCCGGAGGTCTCTTTGATACCCTGACGCAACCGCACACGGCGATGGGTGATGCCGTCAGTGGCATTGTTCTGGACAGCCTTGAGCTGATCAAGGCCCAGGTGGCTGTACAGCACTGGAAGGCTGCAGGGCCACGCGGTGACGACGTTGCAGAGTCTTGACCCTGCCCTGCGTGCATCCTAAAGTTGCCGCCCTTTCATACGTGTTACCGGAGGTTCTCATGGGCGTCAGCCAACCTGCCCGCTTTGGCGAAGACTGGAGCGACGAGCGCGTCAAGGCCTATCTGGACCGTCAGCCCGTGGATGGCGAAAGTGCTGACTTCCATGTCCTGATGACCGCCTACAAGCATATGCGTGATCATGATTTCGAGCGGTTTCTTGGTTTCTTTATTGCCGCAGGTCGTGATCTGGATGCTACCAACCCCAGCGGTCAGACCCTGCTGGCAATCGTCAGGACGCATGCACAATCCTCAGGCATCGCCACGCTTCTGGAACAGGCCGGCGCCCATTGATGCCCTCGTGAAGATTTCATTATGGGACAGGCCGCTCCTGCCCCATGGTCAAACATCTGAGCTGCGCCGCATAATCCTGACCAGTGTTAACCATCCAGGATGGTAGGCAGTGGCCCTTATCAAGCAATCCCGAACTGCACTCATTGCAACTCCGGCCGTTTTCTTGCGCTGGCCGACGCCTGGCTGTGTCGGGTGGCATGATGCTGTGCGGTGACTTGCCATGCCTCGGGCGCGTTGTCTCATGACCACCGCCACCCTCGCATGGCAATCATTCAACACGCAGCAGGTGCGTGACCTGGCCTGGGCACTGGCCAGTCCGCCACTGCTGGCCCCCGGACGCAGCCGAACATCATCCGGTAAAGCGGTGCACTGGGTCACACAGGCCTGGTCAGAAAGGGCACTGGACGTAAGTCTTGACTGGTTACATGCACTTGACCGGCACCCCGCTCCCCTCTTGACTGCCTTGTCGGGCCGCGATGCGAGACTGGGACGTTATTTTGAAAACCTGCTGGCTTTCTGGCTGTCATGGCCGGCCAATCCCTTGTATCGCCTCGTCGGGCAGGGGCTGGCAATTCGCAGCAACAATCTCACGATAGGCGAACTGGATTTTCTGGTTGAGGATCGTCGCAGCGGCAAGCTCCAGCACTGGGAAGTGGCGGTCAAGTTCTATCTGGGAGTGCACCCGGACGGGGATTACCGGCACTGGGTGGGCCCTGCCCTCAAGGACCGGCTGGACCTCAAGGTGAGTCGCTTGCTGCATCACCAGCTGGCCCTTCCTTCGACGGCAGAAGGTGCCGCCCTCCTGCGGCAGCTTGGCCTGCCCGAGCCCGAGCCGGTTTGTCTCCTAAAAGGCCGCCTGTTTTATCCTCGCGAGGCAGACCGGGCACTATGGGCACCCCATGCTGCTTCTGCGGAACACCTTTGTGGCTGGTGGATGTCACAGGCTGACTTCCTGCATCGTTACCAGTCCGGACCGTTGCGCTGGATTACCCTGCCCAAGGCGCACTGGTTGACCACCATTGATTCCCGCGTCCTTATTAGTGATCCACTGGGGGTCTCGGCACTCGTTGAGAGCCTTGCGGAATACACTGATAATCGGGCGATTGCCGTTATCGGTCTCGACCCGGATCACAACGAAGCCACCCGTGGTTTTATTACCCCCACCGGGTGGCCCAAGGACATTGCATGACATTGCTCGCCCCTGCCCCCCTGATTGCCAACGGTCTTCCACGCCTGGGGCAGTTTTCTGATTCGCTCTCCGTCATCAATCACCGCGATTTCCATCTCGAGACGCCTTTCGGGAAGCCCGCCAGCCGTCTTGACCAGTGGCTCGGGTTCAAACAGTTCCAGTATTTTGGCGGCATGAGTGATTCACTGGTGTTTGGCTGTGCACTCGCCCACCTGAGGCACATGGGCATGGCATTTGTGTATGTGGTGGACATGAAGACCGGTGAGCTTTTTTCGCGTTCCTATCGAAGTCCGCTGGGCCTCGGGTTGTCACTGGCCGAAAACCCGGTCGAAGGACTGAGCCGCTTCCGCTTGCCGGGCGTTGATATCCAGATGGGCTACGAGAAACATCCCCGTCAGAAAACTCTCCGGGTAACGCTGGGCGACATGCTCGCGATTGATGCAGCCATGCCGGAAAGCGGCTTCGAGCCAATGTCCATCTGTACCCGTACGGCATATACCGGGTGGGTATATGCCAACAAGACCGCCGGCCTGGACTTGCACGGACAACTCCGTTTCAACGGCAGCACGCATGATCTTGCCCGGCTTGGCGCCATGGGCCACCATGATTATTCCTGCGGGCATATGCGGCGTGAAACCTTCTGGAACTGGGCCTGCCTTTCCGGCATGAGCACCGAAGGCCATCGCCTTGGCCTTAACCTGTCATGCGGCGTGAATGAAACCAGCTTCACCGAAAACTGCCTGTGGCTGGATGGCAAGCTGATCAAGGTCAATCTCACCCGCTTTGACTTCGACCAGAAAAACCTGATGGCGCCATGGCGGGTATCCAGCGACGATGGTCTTGTCGATCTGTGTTTTACGCCACTGGGCATGCACCGTGAAACCATGGACCTGAAATTGCTCGCCAGCAACTTCAAACAATTGTTCGGCCGCTTTGATGGAGTACTCCATGTGAAGGGTGTCGACATTGTCGTGAAAGGGTTGTCAGGCTTTGTGGAAGACCAGTACGTAAAATGGTAAGTCAAACAATCCAGGAGAGTGCTGCCATGAGACTGTTGATCCGGATGTTGCTGGTCTTTATGACGCTGATGCCGTTTACGGCACAGGCCGCCGCTAAATGGGTCGGGACGGCAGCCCCGCTTATCAAACTGCCGGATCAGGACAACAAGCTGCGCTCCCTGGCGGATTACAAGGGTCGATGGGTGGCCCTGTACTTTTATCCCAAAGACGAAACGCCAGGCTGCACAGAAGAAGCCAAACAGTTTCGTGATCGCTGGCCGCAACTGCAAAAGGCAGGCATTGATGTGATTGGAGTCAGCATCGACTCCGTTGCCTCGCACAAGGCATTTGCCAACCTGCTCAAGCTGCCATTTCCCCTGCTCTCGGATGAAAAGCGGGAGCTGACCAGGTCGATGGGGGTACTACGGGGATTTGGTCCGGTTGTGTTTGCCAGTCGTGAAACTTTCCTGATTGATCCGCAAGGCATCATTGTCTATCACTACCCGAGTGTAAATACGTCGCGGCATGCGCAAGAAGTTCTGGAAGACGTGATCCGGCTCAAGAATGCCCCGTAAGTGATTGGCGGGGACAAAGTGGTTGTCGCCTTCGGTCTAGCCCGGCCGGCAAACTGCATGGTAATGTCGACGTCTTTGACTGACAGGTCTGTGAGGGTGTCTTGTGAAACTGTTGTCCACCAATAGCTGCCGCGTTCCGGCTGACCTCGGGAGTGTTACCTCCATCGATTACGACAAGGAGGTTCCTGCCGAACTTGGGGGCCTTACCGCCAGTCAGGCAGACGCCATCTGGAGTGCCGTAGAAGCTCTGTACAAGACCGGTTTTACGCCCGCCATTACGTTCTGCCTGCGACGCCACGGCCAGATCGTGTTCAATCGTTCCATCGGGCATGCCCGTGGAAATGGTCCTGAGGACGCTGCGGATACGCCCAAGCAGCTGGCGACGCCAGATACGCCGGTCTGCCTTTTTTCGGCCTCCAAGGTTGTCACCGCCATGCTGGTGCACAAGCTGGATGAGGACGGACTGATTGACCTGCTGGACCCGGTCAGCCACTACATCCCGGAGTACGGCGTCAACGGCAAGCGCAATGCAACGATTTACCATCTTCTTGCCCACCGTGGTGGCATTCCCCGGCTGGCGGGTGGTTTTGATCCCGAGCTGCTTTTTGACGTTGAAGCCATCGTACAAGAGCTTTGCAAGGCCGAAGCCGTCTCCATGTCCGGCTACCGCGCGGCCTACCACGCCATCACGGCCGGCTACATTCTGGGTGAACTGGTCGAGCGCGTGACCGGGATGAGTCTGCGGGAGTACCTGCACCAGACCTTGCGTGAGCCATTGGGCATGCGCTATTTCGATTACGGTTTACCGCCCCAGGATCGTTCCGAAGTCGCCGTCAACTACTGCACGGGCCTCAAGCCGATCCCCCCCATCAGCACGTTCATTCAGCATGTGCTGGGTGGTAGCCTGGAGATGGCTACCGACATGACCAATGACCCCCGGTTCATGGACACCATCTGCCCGTCGGGCAACCTTTACGCCACGGCCGAAGAGTCCAGCAGGTTTTTCCAGATGCTCTTGAATGGCGGTGAGTACGAAGGAACCCGTATCTTCGATCCCAAAACCATCCGCCGTGCCACTATCGAAGTGTCCCGGCCGGAGTTTGATGCCACCCTCCTTGTACCGATGCGCTACAGCATGGGCATGATGCTGGGTAACAAGCCAGTGGGGCTTTATGGGCCGTATACAAAGCGGGCATTTGGCCATCTGGGATTCACCAGCATCTTCTGCTGGGCCGATCCGGACCGGGATACCTCCGTCTCCATCCTGACGTCAGGCAAAGCATTGGTCGGACCACACATGATTGCCCTGGGCAAACTGCTCATGGCCATTTCTCGGGAATGCCCCATCGTTCGTCGGCCGAAAGCGGTTTAACAGCGGGTTGATCGCTTAATAGACAGTTGTATAGGTATAATCAGAAAGCTAACTACGACGAGACCATTCGTATATGACGACTGCTCAAGAGCGTCCGCAAATAAACTGGGTTCCTGCCATCATCCTCACGGCCACCCCGATTGCTGCGCTGACGCTGATTCCCTGGTATGCCTTCAGTTTCGACTTCAGCACAGCTGCATGGGTCAGCTTTGTCGTGCTGCTGTTCCTCAATGGCTTGTCCATTACCGGCGGCTATCACCGCCTGTGGGCACACCGTACCTATGAGGCTCACTGGTCGCTGCGCCTGGTATTCATGCTGTTCGGCGCCATGTCCATCCAGAACAGTATTCTGATCTGGGCGTCAGGCCATCGCACCCATCACCGTTATGTCGATGATGTTGATCTCGACCCTTACTCGGCCAAACGTGGTTTCTGGTTTTCGCATATTGGCTGGATGCTGCGTAACTATCCTTCCAGCGTGCCCAATTTCAGCAATGCCAATGACCTTCTGAGCGACAAGATGGTGATGTTCCAGCACAACCATTACGTGCCGCTGGTGCTGGTCATGAATATCGGCCTCCCTCTGGCCCTGGGCTGGATGCTGGGTGACCTTTGGGGCGTATTCCTGCTGGGCGGCCTGCTTCGTCTTGTGGTCAGCCACCATGTCACGTTTTTCATCAACTCTCTGGCGCACATGTGGGGCACCCGTCCCTACACGGATGAAAACACTGCCCGTGACAATCCCCTGCTGGCGTTTGTGACCTACGGCGAGGGCTACCACAACTATCACCACATCTTTCAGTACGACTACCGCAATGGCGTGAAATGGTGGCAGTTCGATCCGACCAAGTGGCTTATTTTCAGCTTGTCCTGGATTGGCATTACAAAGAATCTCAAGCGGTGCTCCGACTTTGCCATCCAGAAAGCGCAGCTCACCATGCAGTTCAAGCGCGCCAAGGCGCAGCTGGACCAGCGCCCTGCCGATACCCGTATCGAGGCCCTCAAGGCCAAGATGGCGCGTGAATATGAAAGCTTCACGGCGGCCATGCAGGAATGGGGCAAGCTGAAAGAAGAATGGTATGACGGCAAAAAGGCAGAGTTCCAGCAGAAGTGGGAAGACGCCAGCTTCCGCACCCGCTTCAAGGAAATCGAATATCGCCTGAAAATGCAGCGCAAGCGCATGAGGCTGTTGATGGCACAGGCTGCAGCGGCGTAAAGTTCACGCCAGAACCCAGTCAAATAAAAAGCCGGCAGTGATGCCGGCTTTTTATTTGGATAAAAACAGTGGCTCACACCCTGTTTTCAATCACTCGAACAAGACTGGGGGCACTCGACACCGGAATATCCAGCACCCCGTACCATGACTCGGGCAGATGAACCCGGGTCGATGAAAATCCCGCCTCGCCAAAACCATGCGTCACGGCCTGTTCACTGTCAAAGTGCAGTGTGACACTGCTTCGCGTGGCAAGAGCGAGTCCGCTCTTGAAGGCATTGGCAACCCGGACACCAGGATGCCAGCGGAAGTCGGGATAGAGATCCGTCAGGTAAATGCCCGCCGGAAACCGCGTGAGCGCAGATGCCAGTCGTGTCCAGAAGCCATGAATCGTGGCGTAATCAAAATAGTTGATCAGTCCCTCGGTTATGACAACGGTCTTCCTGGCGGGATCAAGCTCGCGTGCAAAAACGGCTTCCAGCGACCGGGGTGTTTCTTGCTCGAGGATGTTGATATCAATAACGCGATGGGCGGAGCTCGACACGCCGGCCTCATCCAGTAACTGGCGTTTGCGGGCGGCCATGCCCGGCAAATCAGCTTCAAGATAAATCAGGCCTCTTCCCGCAAAGCGCTGCATCATCAGCGTGCCTCGCGGCGAAAGGCCACAGGCAATCTCCACCACCTGCGTAACACCCTCTTCAAGGATTGCCTTTTCAAGCAGGTGATCGAGTATGCGGTGACGTTGCAGCAACATGGTTTCATTGTTCATGCCAAGCAGCAGTTTGCCAGCCCACTCCACCGGCCTGCCGGCAAGATAGAGTGCCTTGCCCTGCATGGATGACAGAAACGGTGCGGAAAGACCATGGCGACGCCAGACTTCGCCCGTGTAGAACGCGGTAAAGGAAATGCCGGAGCTGTCGGTATCGTTACTCATGCGGACGTCGATCGCTGTAATCAGTGATCAGCAACGGTAACCAGTAACCGGAGTCATCACAACGGCTATTCAGGCCATCTTGAAGGCCCGAATAGCCAGTGCGAAATTACAGCGACAGATTGACCAGATCCAGACGGCCGTCGCCGGACTGCCTTGGTTCAGGGGGCGTGGCTTTCAGGCTGACGAAATCAAACAGCTCGCGGTCAGCCAGCTGTGACGGCGCCACATTCTGGATGGCAGTAAACATGGAGTCCAGACGCTGCGGATACTGACGATCCCAGTCGCGCAGCATCTCGTTGATCATCGCGCGCTGCAGGTTTTCCTGTGAGCCACACAAGTTGCAGGGAATGATGGGAAACCCCTTGAGGTGGGCAAACTCGGCAATGTCCTTTTCCTTGCAGTAGGCCAGTGGCCGGATCAGGATGTTTTTGCCGTCATCTGACAGCAGCTTGGGCGGCATGGCCTTGAGCTTGCCACCATGAAACATGTTCAGGAACAGTGTCGCCATGATGTCATCACGGTGATGCCCCAGTGCCACCTTGGTCGCACCGATTTCCTGTGCAAACGCATAGAGATTGCCGCGGCGCAAACGCGAACAGACTGCACAGAAGGTTTTACCTTCCGGGGTGAGCTCCTTGACGATGCTGTAGGTATCCTTTTCCAGAATGTAGAACGGAACGCCACGCCTGGTCAGATACTCCGGCAGGATATGCTCCGGAAAACCCGGCTGCTTCTGATCCAGATTGACGGCGACAATTTCAAAGTTCACCGGTGCACTGACCTGCAGGTTCAGCAGGATTTCCAGCATAGTGTAGCTGTCCTTCCCGCCGGACAGGCAGACCATCACTTTGTCACCTTCCTCAATCATGTTGAAGTCAGTGATCGCCGTTCCCACCAGCCGGCGCAAGCGCTTCTGCAGCTTGTTGAATTCGGTGCGTGACTTCTTGTCGAGTCCATCCGGCAAGGCTGCAGATGCCTCCTCGGCAGCAGCAATAACCTCCTCCTCGGCATCAACAGCTGCCAGGGAGTCCGGGTAAAAAACAACGGGGGTCGGGGAAGCGTTCACATCAGGTACCGGTAAGAGCGGAAACGGCGCGAATTCTCGCCGCTGGCTGCCGCCTTGGCAATGCAGCCAGTCGACCAGTCATGAATCCGGTCAGGTCACCTTGACCTTGCGGATGACCTTTGACAGCAGGCCCGGCGACAGACGCCCCAGCCAGACGGCCAGTTTTTCCTTGCCGGCAATGATGATGCGCTCCTCCTCTCCGGCCAGCGCGGCCACTGCCTTGAGCGCAAACTCGTCAGACGACATTGCAGTTGCCTGCTGGTCATCCAGCTGGCCATGGGCATCGCCGGTGCCCGTAAGGGCCGAAAGGGAGACATTGCTGCGCACAAAACCCGGGTAGATCACCGAAACGCGCACACCGCTATCATGAACCTCGGCCCGCAGGGCGTCGTAGAAGCCCGCTATGGCGTGTTTGGCGGCTGCATAGGTCGAACGATAGGGGGTGGCTACCAGGCCAGCCACAGAGGACACCACGGCGAGCTGGCCACTGCCCCGGGTGAGCATGTGGGGCAATACCGCCTTGGTCAGGGCGACAGGGCCAAAGAAGTCGACCTCCATGATGCGGCGATCAACAGAAAGGTCGGTATCCTTGACCAGGGAGCGCTGACTGACGCCGGCATTATTGATCAGTACATCAATGTGTCCGCACTGGGTCAGCACGGCATCGACCTTGCCGGCGAGGCTGTCAGTGTCGGTCATGTCGATGGGCAGCACGAAATGCAGCTCGGCATTCACACACTTCTGGCGAACAGACTCCAGAACATCCGCACGCCGTGCCGACAGCACCAGACGAGCTCCCTGCCGGGCAAACTCGTAGGCCAGTCCTTCACCAATGCCGCTTGATGCCCCCGTTATCCATACCACCTTGCCACGATAATCCAGCATGACCCGCTCCACAGTGTGATGTCAGGAGTTGACTAGAGCCCCAGTGACCGGTTGATGGCGCGCAGAGCCTCTGCGGGAGAGGCAGACTGGCTGATGGGGCGGCCAATCACCATGTAGCTCACCCCGGCGGCTACAGCCTGCCCGGGTGTCATGATGCGGCGCTGGTCACCGGAGTCACTGCCAGCAGGACGAATGCCGGGCGTTACCAGCAGAAAGTCATTGCCCTGCTGCTCCCGCAGTACGGCAGCCTCCTGTGCCGAGCAAACCACACCATGCAGGCCGCACTCAGCGGTCAGCGCGGCCAGCCGTCTGACCTGATCCATCGGCTCGACATCAAGACCGATGTCCGCCAGATCTTCACGCTCCATGCTGGTCAGCACCGTGACGGCAATCAGTCTGGTGTCATAGTTGCCCTGCAGGAGTCTTTCCCTTGCTGCCGTCATCATGCGGCGTCCGCCAGAAGCATGGACATTAACCATCCATACGCCCAGATCGGCAGCGGTGGCTACCGCGGCTGCAACCGTATTGGGAATGTCATGAAACTTGAGATCAAGAAAGACTTCAAAACCACGGTCATGCAACGCGCGGACAACTGCCGGCCCTTCTGCAGTGAACAGCTCCTTTCCCACCTTCAGCCGACAATCAGCCGGCGCCAGTGAGTCAGCGAGCACCAGAGCATCCGCAGCACGAGCAACATCCAGTGCGACGATGACAGGGGAACGGGGAGACATGTAAACCTCGATATGAAAACAGCTGCCGTATTGTACCGGATGCCGGGCGTAATCGAAGGTCTTTCAGATGCGGGTGGCGCTGCGTGTATCAGCGATTCTTGCCAAGGGCGTCCTGCAGCTGGCGTACTTCACGTTTCAGCCAGTACAGACGTGCATTGAGCTTGAGCAGACCGAAAAGGTTGAAGCCAACCAGAAGGCCGACAAGGCTGCCAACCACAAAACTGCCAAGGACAACCATGCCGACATTAACGTCGCGGGCTGCAAAAAAAAGCAGGTTCAGGGAAACGGCCTGATCATTCACGACAACCAGCCAGAGGCCGGAAAACAGCAGAAGCAATGCTCCAGCAATGTAGAAAACCTTGCGAAACCAGGACACGTCAGGCCTCTGCCGATTTGGCGGCAGCCGCCGCGTCGGCTTCTGCTGTAATTTCTTCCTGCAGGCTTTCGTTCACGCGGTCCTTGAGTTCCTTGCCGGGTTTGAAATGGGGCACGTACTTGCCTGCCAGCGTAACTGCCTCGCCGGTCTTTGGATTGCGCCCGACCCGGGGTTCACGGTAATGCAGGGAAAAGCTGCCAAAGCCACGAATCTCGATACGGCCGCCGGTCGACAGCGTCTCCGACATCTGCTCGACGACAGTCTTGACCGCCAGCTCGACATCCTTGGCTGTCAGCAAGGTTTGCTTGGCCACGATGCGCTCGATCAGTTCGGACTTGGTCAGTGCCATTGCACACTCCCGGAGGGATTCAGGCGGCCTCTTTCATGGGCTTACAGAGGCTTCTCAAGAGCAATTAGGGATATCTGATGTAACGATCTGATTCTAAACACAAAAAACAGGCAATGGCAAACCGTTGGGTCAGGTATTTCCACATATCTCCCGCGCCAATAAAAAAGCCCCGCAATGCGGGGCTTTTTTATTGCAACAGTCTTTCGACTTAGTTGCCCATCTGCGCCTTGATCAGGTCGCCAATGGTCTTCGGGCCAGCAGCATCCGGCTCCTGCTCACGCAAGGAGGCCACAGCTTCGCGCTCTTCCACTTCATCCTTGGCCTTGATGGACAGGTTGATGACGCGGGACTTGCGATCGATACCGATGATCTTGGCTTCGATTTCCTGACCGACAGCCAGGAACTTGGTGGCATCTTCCACGCGGTCACGGCTGATTTCAGAGGCGCGCAGGGAGGCTTCAACACCGTCCATCACTTCGATGGTGGCGCCCTTGGCGTCAACAGTCTTGACCTTGCCCTTCACGATGTGGCCCTTGTCGTGTGCGCCGACAAAGTCACCGAACGGGTCGCGCTCAAGCTGCTTGATGCCCAGCGAAATACGCTCGCGTTCCGGGTCCACGGAGAGGATGGTGGCTTCCACGGCATCGCCCTTCTTGTAACGACGCACGGCTTCTTCACCGGTTTCGTTCCAGGAGATGTCGGAGAGGTGCACCAGACCGTCGATGCCGCCTTCCAGACCGATGAAGATACCGAAGTCAGTGATCGACTTGATGTTACCGGCAACCTTCTCGCCCTTCTCGTGGGTGCGGGCAAACGCATCCCATGGGTTTTCCTTGCACTGCTTGATGCCGAGGGAAATACGACGACGCTCTTCGTCGATGTCCAGCACCATGACTTCCACTTCGTCGCCGATCTGAACGACCTTGGACGGGTGGATGTTCTTGTTGGTCCAGTCCATTTCGGAAACGTGCACCAGACCTTCCACGCCTTCTTCGATTTCGGCAAAGCAGCCGTAATCGGTCAGGTTGGTGATCTTGGCCTTCACGCGTGTGCCTTCCGGATAGCGGCCCATCAGTGCCAGCCACGGATCTTCACCCAGCTGCTTCAGACCCAGGGAAACACGGTTACGCTCGCGGTCAAACTTGAGCACCTTGACGGTGACTTCCTGGCCGACTTCAACGATTTCGCTCGGGTGCTTGATACGCTTCCAGGCCATGTCGGTGATGTGCAGCAGACCATCGATACCACCCAGATCCACGAACGCGCCGTAGTCGGTGAGGTTCTTGATGATGCCCTTGACGACCTGACCTTCCTGGAGGTTTTCCAGCAGGGCTTCGCGCTCGGCGGAGCTCTCGGCTTCCATCACGGCACGACGGGACACAACCACGTTGTTACGCTTGGCATCCAGCTTGATAAGCTTGAATTCCAGCTCGCGGCCTTCGAGGTGCGTGGTGTCACGGATCGGACGAATGTCGACCAGCGAACCAGGCAGGAAGGCGCGGATGGAACCAACGTCCACGGTGAAGCCGCCCTTGACCTTGCCGGAGATGATGCCCCTGACGATTTCGCCACCTTCGAAAATCTTTTCGAGGCGGGTCCAGGTTTCTGCGCGCTTGGCCTTTTCACGGGACAGCAGGGTGTAACCCATGCCGTTGTCCAGTGCGTCCACCACCACATCAACCGAATCGCCCACAGCCACTTCGAGTTCACGACGATCGTTCAGGAACTCTTCGCGGGCAATCACACCTTCCGACTTGAGGCCGGTGTCTACAGTTACCCAATCATCATCGATGGCAACCACGGTACCGCTGATCACGGCTCCCCGTTCAACATCCAGACCTTTCAGGCTCTCTTCAAAGAGGGCGGCAAATGATTCACTCATGTAATAAAACCTGCCGATGCTTGCGCATCAATTTTTACGTCCGCACATGTCCAGCTCATGTGGGGCTGTTGTTTAAAGGTACCCTCCTGCCACGCTGGCAGACGCAGGATAAGTACCACTCCAGCGACTAAAGCCTCA
>JBASJP010000252.1:0-2790 GCA_049655345.1 Moraxellaceae bacterium | reverse complement strand
CTACATGCCGGCGTGGTTGACTGGGTGGCCGGGGAGCCTGCCCTGCCCCTTCGCTGTCATGCCAAGACACGTTATCGCCAGCCGGATCAGGCCTGCACGATCTTTCGTGACGAGGCTGGCTATGTTGTCCACTTCGATGAGCCGCAGCGTGCCGTGACACCCGGTCAGTCCGTGGTGTTTTATCTGGGGGATGAATGTCTGGGTGGTGGTGTAATCGAGTCCACCTGGAATTGAAAAGGCAATGTCTGCAATGAGCAACCTGAATCGTAACAAGACGCTGGCACTGGCCGCCCTCTTCCAGTCAGCCACCCTGGCGGATGCACTGGCATGGCGCGGGCATTGTGACCCGGTGGCGCTGGACGCATCGTTGCAAAGTATTCTGGTGCTGGATACGGATGATGTTGGCGTTATTTATGGCCAGAACATCCGCGGACTGCAGTCGGGTCTGCAGTCACTCGAACAGACGTTTCTGGAACCATTGCGCGGGGGGCATCCGCGGCAAGCCGATATTGTGCGGTATGTGCTGGGGATAATGCAGGTGGAGCGCCAGTTGGCAAAGTCGCCAGAGCTGTTGGGCGTATTGCGGCGCAGGCTTGAAATGGCGGCGGAGCAGCGCAAGCATTTTGACAGCCTGAGTGCCCCGGCAATGATCAATAACCTGGGCGGGATTTACGTGGATACGGCGGGGCAATTGCGTTTCCGCATACAGGTTCGTGGCGACCAGAAGCAGTTGCAGGCATCGGGCATGGCCGAGCAGGTCCGGGCGGTCTTGCTGGCCGGTGTGCGTGCTGCGTGGCTTTGGCACCGGCTGGGTGGCCGGCGCTGGCATCTCATGTTTACCCGTGGGCAGATCCTTGCGGAAATCCGCACCATCATTGCGGAGAATCACTGATCTGGCCGGGCCGACTGGGTGATGACAAAAATGGCGTCAGAAGTGGCGCCATAGCCAGTCTGTATACTGCCGTTTGCTCCGGTTTTTTCTCCGTGTATCCCGAAATGATTGCGGTCTGGCCACGGTGGTCTGGAAAATACATACGCATCGTTTTGTATGGATGTTGCCTGGGCTGGCCAGTCCAGGCATGTGCAAGCGCCCTGCAACGTGCTCCGGATGGGCACTTCCAACTACGCGAGATATGGATCATGTCCCACAAATATTCCATTACCTGCTCAGCCATGGATGAGCGCGACATTGCCCTGATCAAGTCTCTTATCGGCATTGTCGGGAAAGGCAACAATGTGGAGTGGGTTTACAGTGATGCGGCGGAAGCTGACGTCGTCATTGTGGATACCGATGCCAATAGCTACAGGGACGGGCTGGGCAGCCACAAGCCCAGAGCTGTCGTTGCCTATGCAACACCAGACAAGACACTGATTCCCAATACCTTTTCGCTGACCAAGCCTGCCAGGGCTCGTGAGCTTCTGGAGGTACTGGGCGGCATACAAAGCCGGCTGGTGGCTTCTCCGGAGTAATCCTTCCTCATCTTTGAATCCGGGTTCCGGGGCTTCTGCTCCGGTTCTGCACTTGTCTGGTGAGGGTGTCACCGGGCCTTTCAGCATGCCTGCTCCAACCCGCCGCCCATTCCGTGTAAACTTCGCGCCTTCCTTTTTTGCTGCCCACGGACCTGTCATGTCGCTGACCTCCCTGACTGCCCTTTCCCCTGTTGATGGCCGCTATGCCGGCAAGGTTGACGCCCTGCGTCCGTTGTTCAGTGAGTACGGTCTGATCCGCGCCCGTGTAGAGGTCGAGGTGCGCTGGTTGCAGCGGCTGGCCGCCCACCCTGGCATTCCCGAAGTACCGGCCTTCTCTGCCGAGGCCAATGCGGTTCTCGATGCTCTGGTGGCCAACTTTTCCGAGGCGGACGCCGAGTGGATCAAGAACACCGAGCGCACCACGAATCATGATGTGAAGGCGGTTGAGTACTTCCTGAAGGATCGTGTGGCTGGTGTGCCGGAGCTGGCAAAGGTCAATGAGTTCATCCACTTTGCCTGCACCTCGGAAGATATCAACAACACCTCGCACGGTCTGATGCTGAACGGTGGCCGCAAGGTGCTGCTGGCCGAAATGCGCAAGGTGCTGGAAGCCATCAAGGCCCTTGCCCGTGCCCATGCCGACATGCCGATGCTGTCCCGCACGCACGGCCAGACGGCCTCCCCGACCACGCTGGGCAAGGAAATGGCCAATGTGGCCTATCGTCTGGAACGCCAGATCGTCCAGCTCGAAAAAGTTGAAATCCTTGGCAAGATCAATGGTGCCGTTGGCAACTACAACGCCCATCTTTCGGCGTATCCGGATGTGGACTGGGAAGCCAATGCCAAGGCCTTTGTGGAATCACTGGGCCTGAGCTTTAATCCCTACACCACCCAGATCGAACCGCATGACTACATCGCGGAACTCTTTGATGCGGTGAAACGCTTCAACACCATCCTGATCGACTTTGACCGTGACCTGTGGGGCTATATCTCGCTGGGCTACTTCAAGCAGCGCCTGAAGGAAGGCGAAGTCGGTTCATCGACCATGCCGCACAAGGTGAACCCGATCGACTTCGAAAACTCGGAAGGCAATCTCGGCATCGCCAATGCCATTCTCGGACACCTGGCCGAGAAGCTGCCGATCTCGCGCTGGCAGCGTGACCTGACCGACTCCACCGTGCTGCGTAATCTGGGTGTTGGTCTGGCGCACAGCCTGATTGCCTATGAAGCGTCGCTGAAAGGGATCGGCAAGCTGGAACTGAATGCGGATCGACTGGCAGCCGACCTGGACAATGCCTGGGAAGTGCTGGCCGAGCCGGT
>JBASJP010000251.1:0-3099 GCA_049655345.1 Moraxellaceae bacterium | reverse complement strand
GTCAATGCCGTGCTGCAACACCCGGAGCACCCCTGGATGCTGGCCAATATCGACCGCGAAATCCTCGGGGCACCGGACGTGCAGATCCTGGAGTGCAAGACGTCTGGCGGCTTTGGCGTTCGTCTCTGGAAGGATGGCGTGCCGGAGTACGTACAGGTGCAGGTCCAACACCAACTGGCCGTGACCGGTCGGCAGGCAGCGGATGTGTGCGTGGTTCTCGGGGGGCAGGAAGCGCGCATCCATCGCATCGAGCGGGACGATGAACTCATCGCCCATCTGATCGAACTGGAACGCCGCTTCTGGCACTACGTCGAGACGGATACCCCGCCCCCGGCCGATGGTTCGGATTCGGCCGCCCAAGCCTTGCAAGCACTCTATCCCCGGGATCACGGCACCTCGATTGATCTCAGTGACGACCCTGCCATGAACGACGCCTTTACGCGATTGGTCGCCGTGCGAGCCGAGCTAGCGGACAAAGAGAAGCAGGAAGCCCAGCTGAAACAGTCCCTGCAGCACCGCATGGGCGATGCCAGCCGCGCCTGCTTTCAGGAAGGTGAAGTGACCTGGAAGCGGACCAAGGATGTGCAGAGTGTCGATGTCGTCCGACTGACCAAGGACCACCCTGAGCTGATTGCGGCCTATCCCCTCATCCGTCCCGGCTCGCGCCGTTTCGTGATTGTCACCTGACCCACTCTGGCTGGCGGCACCTTGGTGTCGCTGGCCACTCACTCATTCAAGGAGCCGCCATGCAACCTCATGAGCAACCCCTTCTTCGCTATGTGAAGTGGGAGGACGACCTCCTCTCCGTCATCGAAAACGAAATGCAGGTCTGCCGCAGTGATGCCCAGGGCATTGCCGATGCCCGCCAGGACCTGATGCGCTACGCCTGGAATGCCGGCCTCACCGCCCGTGAGGCCGCACTTCAGATCATCCAGTCTGCCACCCAAGAGGACACCCATCATGATTAAGGGACTCGCCATTACCCCGCCCGTTCTGGGGCGGATCTCCATTGGTCGTGTGATCGAAAAGAACGGCAAGCGCCTGCCCGAGAAGGACGACCAGTTCACCATCACCACACAGGTCCAGACCAAGGATGGCTGGATTTTGCACCCGCTGGATGAGCAGTTACGCAAGGATGCCCCCAACGGCAAGTTGCGCAGCATTCCGGTGCGCATGCTGTTCAATGATCCGGATCTTAACTTGCGGGCAGAGTATTCGCTGTTTGACCGGCAAAGCGGGCGTCCACTCTGTGTGGGCAACGGGGAAACCTGTCGCCGTTACCTGCCCACGGGGGTGAGCACGTTGCCTTGTCCGTCTCCAGATGCCTGCGAGATGGCACGCGGTGGAGCCTGCAAGCCTTATGGACGTTTGAATGTCCGGGTGGGAGAAGACGATGAACTGGGCTCGTTCATCTTCCGCACCACTGGCTTCAACAGCATCCGTGTGCTGGCAGCGCGACTGAGCTATTTCAGCGCTGTGTCCGGCAACCAGCTTGCCTACCTGCCGCTGGAGCTTCGCCTTCGAGGCAAAAGCACCACGCAAAGCCATCGGGCGCCGATCTACTACGTCGACCTGACATTGCGGGAAGGCACGACGCTGGCGGACGCCGTTGCTCAAGCAAAGGAGCAAGAAGAGCAACATCAGCAGGCCGGTATATGCCAAGACGCACTGGATGCAGCAGCCCGAGAGGGCTTCGGGAACGGCATCAGCGAGGAGTCGGTCGAGGACACTCCTGCCCTGGTGGAGGAATTTTTTGCGGAGGAAGCGGGAGCCGATCCTAAGGAAAGGGCCACTACTACGCCACCTGCCGGGTTGAGGGGAAAGCTTGGCCAGAAGACGAAAGATCAGGCCGGAGTGGGAATGGGGGCAACCTGAACCAGGAGAAAAGCACAAAAGCAAAGTTGTGGTGCTGCCGCCATAAAAGAGGCTCTTTAGAGCCTCTTTTTTTTGCTCTCAGAAAATCCTGGCCCGATGCAGAGCCAAATACGGCTGATGCAGTGCATTGACCCATCGTAATTTCATGCCGGGCACTATTCCAAGAGCCTGCAAATCCTGCCCAGCCAAGGCCGGCGAGATGACCTGCTCACCCTGCTCATCAAAGCTGATGAGAAAACGGTCAAACAAAGCATCCAGATTGGCACTGAGCAGAAAGCCGTTGAACACATCCAGCCGCTCGGCATCCGAGGCGCACTCGGCCCAGGGTTTGGCGTGGCTTGCACGCAGCACCGCTGGGATGGCCACACCTGTCACTGCGCACGCCCCGCCCCAGTAGTCCAGCATCGCATCGCGAAACTTGTTTTGCCCAACACGCTGGCGCACCAGGCGCTCGACCTCAGTTCCAACGATACCATCGGGAAGTGCCGCCAACTCAGCAGCCACCGCCTGCTGGTAGTCGGTCGCCGCCTGACTGGGCAGCGCACGCGAAAGGCTGGCGGCGCGGCGTAGCAAGGCCGCCAGTTCGGCCTCGGCGGCCACCTGAAACCCAACGGGCGTCTCACTCATCCCCGGAAAGCTGCGTTGCAATTCCGGCAAGAGGGACTGTGAAGCCGACTGAAAACGCACGTGATACGCACCATTTTCCAGGGCCACCAAGGCACAGGTGAGATGGCGTGCCGAGGCCAAAGTCACCCCGCTCGCCTCCGATGCGAGTACATGCTCAAAACCATTATCGTTACCGGTTTTCTCGATGAGGGTGCGCTGTAGCGGATTCATGGATTCATAGCCCCGATTCGACAATATTCAATCACTGCATGACTGCCGAGGTCCTGGCCGCCACTTCTTCTTGCAACAAAGCGCCTTCCAGAACGGATTTGGGGATTTCCTTCATCACACGATCACTAAACTCCTTATCCTTAAGCGTTTCGTAGGTCACATCCTTGTAAAACATGTGTATTTTCATGCCGGATACCAATTCTTCAGCCGTCGGAAAGGATTTAGCGAGCTCCTCTCTGACATAGTCGGCGGCCGACTCCTCCGTGGCAGGAAACAAGCCACGAAAACGTGACGGGGGGTCGGCTAATACTGCGCGAGACAAATCCGGGATAATTGCTTTAATGACGTTATCCAGAGCGTCCTGCAAGTCTTTAATCAAGCTTTCCT
>JBASJP010000250.1:0-2739 GCA_049655345.1 Moraxellaceae bacterium | reverse complement strand
GAACGTGGGCGTGAGAGTGGGCGCCTCGTGGATTGCCCGACTCAGACGCTGTGTTTGTTTCTGCGATTCTGAGTCATGCCCTGATTGTCACGTTGTCACGTTGTCACGTAGCCCGTCAGTCCTGCGCCACAAAAATCAGCTTGCTGGTATCAAAGCCCAGTGACGCGGCCTTCTTTACCAGACGGTCTTTGGTGGCGGCGTCCAGCGTGGGCGTTCTGGACAAAATCCACAGGTATGACGTGTTGGGGCCGGTGACAAGCGAGTACTGGTAATTCTCGTGGTCCAGCTCTGCAATCACGTAAGCACCGTAGAACGGGCCAAAAAAAGAGACCTTGAGAAAACCCTGATCGGGCTGGCCGACGAAGTAGGCTTTGCCCTCGGCTTCTTTCCATTTCTGGTCGGCTGCCGAGTAGCCCCGGTTAAGCACCCGCACCCCACCATCATCGCGCAGACTGTAGTTGGCAGAGACCCTGGACAGGCCACGCTCAAACGAATGGTCCAGCCGGGCAACCTCGTACCACTTGCCCAGATAGCGATCCAGCTTGAAGTTGTCAACCGGCTGGACGTTCTTGGGCAGGGCGACGCAACCGGATAAAAAGACAAACACGATCAGGGACAGGATTTTCATTTTATTGCCTGTGGTGTTGGCATGCATGGCATAAATGGTGGCTGTCATGGCTACACGGATTAAAACGCGGCTTAAAGTTTTCTTGCCGGTTCATGTGGTGATCAGGCAAGCGGCCCAGTATACGCCTATGCCCATTTGCACGGCGAATGCCGAGAAGCGCAGAGTGACGGCGGTGGCAGAGAGCGAGCCCAGGTGGATGAGCGACTGCACAACGCGCGCCCCAAGAAAGACATACGCCAGCGGATCGGTGAGGGCGGTCCTGTCGGCAACAATGGCAACCAGCATAAGGCCGCCAAAAATGGGCAGGCCCTCTATGCAGTTGGCATGCGCCCGCGCCAGACGCTGCATGAACGGGGAGAGGTTGGCGTTGTCCGGTGTAAAGCCGTTGGCTGGCACTGCCTTGGTCAACACCAGCCAGGACCGGATGGATTCCATGAGTACCAGTAACAACAACGACCAGCTGATGAATCCGGTGAGGGCGATGAGGGTGGGGGTCATGGTATTCATGATGCGCTTCCCTGATTTTTATTGGTGATGATGCATGCCGCCTGACCTGTATCAGCAAAGTCTAGCGCGGTTTCAGGCGTGTGCCGGCGACCGGTTGACGGCCCTAGCGCCTGGCCCAGCGGCCCTGTTCATCCCGCTGATAGCGGTGGCTTTCTTCGCGGACTTCCGCCGGAAAATCGGTGCCGGGAAACGACATGCCGACATCTGCCTGGCAACGAAAGGCGCGGGTATAGGGTTTGCAGTCCAGCTTACGGTAGCTGTCCAGCTTGAGCATGATGGGGCGCGATATAGCGCCGGACATTTCAATGCGAAGGCCACCATTGCGGTTGATGGTGTTGATGGCGAGTTCTGCCAGCGCCCGCATTTCTGCTTCGGTCGGCTCGACCAGGCCGTTGCTTTGTCTGGTTGCTGATGACTGTACTGATGAGTATGCCGATGAATGTGCCGCTGACTGCGCTGGCGCTGCATGGGCAACGGCGGTCAGTGCCATGGCAACACAGAGCGGGGAGAGGAGCCGGATGAGATTCATGAGCCTTCCTTGTCACTGGCCTGTCGAGCTACGGACTACGGGCCACGAACCACGCGTTGAGCATTGATCCGTTTTTAACAAGCAATGCCGGTAAACGCCAGTGCGAGTGTCAGCGTGTGCGCAGGCGGCTGGTGTTGACGATGTCGATGGCGCGGGCGCGTAACTGGCCGCAGCCACCGTCCACATCCTGACCGGCACTGTTGCGTACCTTGGTCAGCACACCACGGCTGTGCAGGTAGCGGACAATCTCGATAATGCGGGGGCCGTCGGGGCGCTGGTAGTCGTCGCCTTCCAGACTGTTGAAGGGGATGAGGTTGAGCACCGCGTACTTGCCCTTGAACAGGCGCAGAATTTCGTCCAGCTCGTCCTGACCGTCGTTGATGCCCTTGAGCAGCGTCCACTGGTACTGGATGGGATAGCCCACCGAGCGGGCATAGGCTTCGCCCAGTTCCATCAGATCGGCTGGGGCAATTTTCTGCGCCTTGGGCAGCAGATGTTCACGTAGATCGGCCTTGGTGGTGTGCAGCGACAACGCCAGTGCCGGCTTGACCAATTGCTGCGGCAGACGCTCGAACACACGCGTGTCGCCCACGGTAGAAAACACCAGGTTCTTGTGACCAATGCCGCCTTCCGTGCCCAGCAGGTCGATGGCCTCCAGTACGTTGTCCAGATTGTGGGCCGGCTCGCCCATGCCCATGAACACCACCTTTTTCAGCGGCCGTATCCGGCGCGCCAGCACCACCTGCGCCATGATCTCCATGCTGCTCACCTGACGCAGCAGGCCGCTCTTGCCGGTCATGCAGAAGCGGCAGCCCACCGCACAGCCCACCTGGGTAGACACGCACAGGCCATCACGGGGCAGAAGCACACTTTCCACCATCTGCCCGTCGGCCAGTGCTACCAGCAGCCGCGACGAGCCATCGGCCGCCGGGTGCTGCGTATGGATACGGGCCAGCGCGTCTAGCTCTTCCGTGATCTGCGGCAATGCCTTGCGCACCGCCAGCGGCAGAAAGTTTTCGGTAGGTTCGCGCCGGGTACCGGTATCCAGCGGCTTGCCCTTTAGCCACGCACGCAC
>JBASJP010000249.1:0-10146 GCA_049655345.1 Moraxellaceae bacterium | reverse complement strand
CAAATATTTTCTTGAGGTTTTCTGCAGAAATACCCTTGCCATTATCCTGCACCGAGACATAGACACGCTCGACATCAGCCCAGGTCCTTATGAGTATTTTCCCCGTTTCTTCAATGGCCTGTGCCGCATTGGTCACCAGATTGAGCAACACCTGATTGATCTGCGAGGGCATGCAGGAAATGGCAGGGACATCACCCAGCTGCCGGATGACTTCAACCTTGTTCTTGATGGCATTCCTGGCAATCAGCAAGGCACTGTCGACACAGTCATTCAGCGACACATTATCCGTGAATGACTGATCAAGACGGCTGAAGTCCTTCAGGCCCAGTACCAGCGCACTGATCTGCTCCAGCCCGAAATTGGTATCGCCGAAAAGCGTCTGCATGTCCGAGAACAGCAGCTCCGGGTCCACCATGCTGCGCAGATCCTCAATCTCCGCCAGCTTCTTTGCTACCACGACATCGGAACCATGCGGATCAAGCAGCGCATCAACGAGGCCGCTACAGGACTGCACCAGCTCACGCAGCTGTTCGCCAAACTCCCGCATGACCTCGACATTGTTTTTCACGTAACCCAGTGGCGTGTTGATCTCATGCGCCACACCGGCCACCATCTGGCCCAGCGAGGCCATTTTTTCCGATTGCACCAGCTGTGCCTGCGAAGACTGCAGCTGCCGATAGGCCTGTGACAACTGGTCTGCACCTTTCCTGACCTGGGTTTCCATGGACGCCAGCAGGCCAAGTACCGCCCCGACCCCGACATAGCGTCCGCCATCACACACCACAAAATCTTCAGACAGCGGAATGCGCATGGTGGTCGTTACATGCTGGGCTGCCTCGGCCACTGGTGCGCTCACCTCGACACGCAGGCATTTCTGGCTCATGAACTGGGCCACCGGGCGCGAGCCATACAGGTCACGACCAAATTTCGTCATGAAAATATCATTCAGCTGGTAGCGACTGATGGTGCCGAGGACATACCCGGCCTCATCCACCACCGGAACAGAGAGGACCTGCTGAAGATCCTCGCTCAGGAAGCGCTCGGCCACGTCACTGATGGTGTCTCCCGGAGCGAAGGGAAGAATGGTGCGTGCGAGTGCACGAATATCGGAATTGGCCTGCATCTTGTCCCCACAACGCCCATTACGGCAATGACAGCGGGCACTGCCGGTGCCGGCATGCCATCTCGATCAAGAAAAATGTTCTGTGAGATGAAGACTAGATCCGTTGTATGACAGCTCCATGAAAAAACCCCGCATTTGCGGGGTTTCAGTCAGGCAATGATGCATCAGCCCCTGCGATCAAAGGCAATGTAATCCTTGTCGGTCGGCTCAAGTCCGCCAACATATTTGTTCAACCGGGAACGGCCCTGACAGTAATCGCCACGGCGAACGCCGGGAATATAATGATCCGTCAGCATATGGCCTTTCTTCTCCGGCAATACGAATACCGGGCCGGACGTGGCGTAATAGTGGGAAAGCACACCAATACGCGCAAAAAAATCCTGGCCATTGGCAAAGTGCTCGACATACGGAACCGGATGGCCATGTTCCGCCGTCAACTGGTAATCAATATGCATGCTGTCCGCGACGCCAGCCAGACAGTAAATCTCCAGTTTGTGTGCATGCTCGCGCAGCACCGGGTCTTTCAGGATCTTGCGGACGATGTAGCTGGAAATGATGGTGCCCTGTGAGTAGCTGAGCAGCACCACGTGCTCGTGTGTCAGCAATGCATTCTTCACAATATTGAAGGCGGGCCGCGCCAGCTTGCCATCCTTGCGCAAGGTGCGTGCCGTGATGGCATCCCACAAATCCCATACCGCACCATACGTCGGTGTGTGGATCAGGTGAATGGGACGATAAAACGCCTTGGCCAGCTCCTCTGCCTCAAGCAGTGCCATGGGGGGCGCCGTACAAATGCCATTAAGGAAAAACCACTTGGAATTCTTGCCCGCAGGCGGCCAGACATAGTTTGGCGGTAACACCACACGGGTCCCCTCGGACGCAGACTCGCGCTGCACCGGCAACAGTACCTGACCGACAACGCTCAGGTACTCCCACCGACTCTGGTAGCTGTCGGGGTCAAATTCGGGGCGAGCCTCTTCATCCGAGCGCAAGGGAAAAATGATCCAGGGCAGGGAACGGGCATTACGGGCAACCAGCCCAAGATCACGCGCAACCGATCGCCGGTTCCGGACCAGCCGCTCAAGAAGTGTGCGCGTGTGATGAAAGGGCGCGAGCAACTTTCCGGGCACAGATTGAGTGGCATGGGAATCAGTCATGGTGCTCCGGAAAAGCCTGTCAGAGGATGAAAACGTAGACCAGTGCGCCCAGTGCTATCAATAGCGACAGGACCAGTACCAGTGCGAGAACCTGAGTGTTGTCATCCCAGACAGCAGAGCTTTCTTCCGTGGGCACGGACTCCGGAACATGCGGAGGCATGGTTTTATAAAATACAACGGAGTCATCCGGCAAGCGGGCACTGCCGGAATGCGTAACCGCATGCGTCATGGATGACGACATGGCTTCGGCGCCGCCAGCCTCGACCTGCCCGGCCTCGAGTGCATCCAGAATGGCACGGCGGGCCACGCGATAGTCATCAAACGACAGCCGCTCCTCCGAATATTGCCGCGACAGCTGGCGCAAGCGGGCATTTTCCACCAGATACTCTGCCATCACTCGGCCTCCAGCAATCGCACGACTACCACCGTGACATTGTCCCGTCCGCCATTGTGCAAGGCCTCATCAACCAGATGCCGAACGGCTTCCTCCGGCGGCAACGCGAGCTTGCGACGGATACAGTCATCGGCAACCTCGTTGTAGAGGCCGTCACTACACAAGAGATAAGTGTCATCTGCTTCGGGCGCAAATACTGCTGCATCGACCAGCAAGCGCTCACTGCCACCCACAGCACGAGTAATGACGTTCGACTTGGGATGGCGGTCTGCTTCTTCCTGGGTAATGGCTCCCGACTCCACCATTTCCTGGACGGCAGAATGGTCACGGGAAATACGGCTCAATTGTCCCTGTCGCAAACGGTACAGGCGGGAGTCTCCCGCCCAGAGGCAGACGCCGGTATGTGTCGAGAGAAGAAGCGCTACCACCGTGCTGCCGACTGTCCTGCCACCCAACTCCTGCGTGGCATAGTCGCGCAGTTGCAGGTTTACATTCATGAATGCATCTTCAACGGCATCGACAAAATCAGCCATTGCCTCCGGCCGCTCCATCACTGTCAGCGGGTGCACGACCGCATGACTGGCGACATCACCTGCCGCATGACCGCCCATGCCGTCTGCCACCACCCAGATGCCCGCATCGGGACGATCCAGAAGGGCGTCCTCATTGATCCTGCGCTTGCTGCCGACATCTGTTGCTGCCGCCGAAATCCATCTGATCAAAACAGCCTACCTGTGAGCACTAAATGAACACGCTGCCCGAACTGTAACGCTGAAGTGCTTGTTATCACAAGAAAAAGCCGGCACCCGGCATCCGGGGCTACTTCACCCGGGCAATGGCCACGCCGCCCAGCAACAAGCAGACTGCGATGGGCAAGCTTGCGGCCAGCAACGGTGAGAAATCATAAACAAGGCTGGCATAACCCAGAAAATCCTGACCATAGCGAAACAGCAGGCCCGCAAGGACACCAGCAAGAATACGCAAGCCCATGGTCACTGAACGCAAAGGGCCAAAAATGAAGGAGCAGGCGATCAGCACCATGGATATCGTTGCAAAAGGTGCCAGTGCCTTTTTCCAGAACTCAAGGAAATACACCTCTGCGTCCAGCCCCTGCTTCTTGAGATAGCCGGCATACTCATAGAGGCTGCCAAGTGACAGATACTCGGGGTTCAGTGTCACCAGCCGCAAATACTCTGGCGTAAGCTGACTGTCCCAGCGCTCGGTTGGCCGCGACAGCACCGTTGTATTGCCCTGCCGGTCAAGACGGGTTTCAACAATGCCGTTCAACTGCCACCCTGCCCCGTCATGACGCGCCTCGTCTGCATGTGAACCGCTCAGCAACCGTCCATCCGCATCGAAACGGAAAAAGGTGAGATAACGTAACTCACCCGTCGACTCCACACGGGCAACACGCATGATGGTGTCACCTTCCCGGTGCCAGTAGGACTGGAATGAGCCGTCTGCCAGCTTATTGCCCAGTGCCAGCGCCCTGCGTGACTCCGCCAGTTTCTCGGTTGTGGGGACGACGTACTGCCCCAGCAAGGCACCCGCAATAACCAGCAACAGCGCAGGCTTCAATACCCACCAGACAATGCGCCGGATACTGACACCTGCGGCACGCATGACAGTCAGCTCGGAGTGATTGGCCATCATGCCCAGGCCTGCAATTCCTCCCACCAGCGCCGCAATCGGCAACAGGTCATAGGCGCGACGGGGTGCTGTCAGCAGGACATAAACCAGCGCCTGAACTGCCCGGTAGTTGCCAGCCAGATCCTCCAGCTCGGCAATATATGAAAAAACCACATCCAGACCAAGCAACAAGAGCAGCACGATCATCATTGCGGCAAAGACGTTCCACGAGACATAACGTGACAGGACTGTCATGCCGTCACCTCACGCGAACGCCAGCGCTTCCACATCAATTGCAGGTTTTCTGCATTGAGCAGGCCCAGCGCCAGGCACAGGTAGCCGGCATGCACCGCCCACACCACCCCCTCGATCAGCTTGCCTTTTTCAACTGAATTACGCACGGCGGCGATGCCGACGACATAGCTGAGATAAAGCAGGATGGCGGGCAACAGCTTGAGATAGCGCCCCTGGCGTGGATTGACACGGGAGAGTGATAACGCAAGCAATGCCACCACAGGAACCAGCACAGGCATGGACAGACGCCATATCCATTCACCACGGGCCTGCGGATTGCTGTCGCGCTGGGCCCGGACAGCCAGGGTACTGAAACTGCGAATCCTGGTCAGCGTCTCCACCGCATCAGGCTGCGGCAACAGCACCCGGTAATGCTCAAAGCGGACCTCTCGGCGCACCGGATCACCTGCCACCACTTCATGGCGCACTCCGTTTTCAAGCACCAGATACACGTCACCTGTCGCTGCATCAGCTTCTCGCCGACCACTCTCTGCCTGCGTCAGAGTCTGGCGGGCAGGACCACCAGGCATGGCCGTCTCTTCAAACAACCGTACGTCCAGAAGCCTGCGCTTGTCCCTGGATAGATCCGCCACATAAAGCATACGGTCACCAATGCGCTGAAAACGCCCCGGCTTGACCAGATCAAAGGTATTGCGCTCGGCCTGCTCTGCAAACAGCCGCTCCGACTCTGCATTACCCTGAGGCGTCACGTACAAACTGGTGGCCGCCACCAGCATCATGATGATGACAACCGGCAAGGCCAGATGACCGACAATCCGTGCCCGACTGACGCCACTGGCAGACAGCACGGTCATTTCGTTGTCCAGATACAGACGTCCGAACACCAGAAGAATGGCAATGAACATGCCCAGCGGCACAATCAGCTCGAGAAACCCGGGCAGGCGATACAGCAAGACAGCGGTCAGCAGTTTGACATCCATGCGGCCATCTGCGGCCATCCCGAAATACTTGATGACGCGCCCGCTCATCAGGATGACCGTCAGCACCAGCGCCACCGATGCGGTGGAACCCAGGACTTGCAAGGACAGATAGCGTCGAATGATCACAGGCGTTCAGACTTGTTGGATGGGTAACCGGGTTGTATTGGCATTGCAGCAATCCCTGGCGGTAAACTCGCCTGCTGGACCGGCCACCGCACATTATCGGCCAATCCCCCCTGTTTGTCTTGCGAGGTCATGATGGAATTCACGCTCAAGCTGTCTGCTCCAGCCACGGAAAAAACCGGTGTTGTCATCGTTGGCCAGTTCGGTACCGAGTTGTCTGCTGCTGCCCGTGCACTGGATGCAGCCACTGATGGCCAGCTTACCCGCACCCTCAAGACCGCCGGCTTTGAAGGCAAACCCGGACAAAGCCAGTTGCTGCTGGGCCTGCACGGCATTGCCGCAGAGGGCGTACTGGTGGTGGGCACCGGCGACCTGAAAGACCTGGATAGCCGAGGCTTGCAACGGGCAGCCACGACTGCCGTAAAGGCCCTGGCCAATGGCCCCAAAAAGGCCGCAAGCTTTCTGGCCGAGCTGCCGGTTGCCAATACCAGCCTGAATGACCGGCTGGCTGACATCACCCGGGCCAGTGCCGAAGCAGGCTACCGGTTTGATGAATTCAAAAGCAAGAAAAACGGCAACAAGGGTCTGAGCCACCTGACCCTGGCGATTGACGACAAGTCACTGCTCTCTGCCGGCAAGAAAGCCGTGGCATGGGGAGAGTCGCTTGCCAACGGGATCAACACTGCACGCACCCTGGGTAATCTGCCACCCAACATATGCCACCCGAGCTATGTCGCCGAGCAGGCCAAAGCACTGGGCAAGAGCAATGAAAAGTCCCTGAAAGTTGAAGTCCTCGGTGAGTCCGAGATGAAGAAGCTCGGCATGGGCGCCTTCATGGCTGTCAGCCAGGGCTCGGACCAGGAAGGCAAACTGATTGTCATGGAGTACAAAGGCGGCAAGAAAAATGCGGCCCCGGTTGTACTGGTAGGCAAGGGCATCACCTTTGATACCGGTGGCATCTCGCTCAAGCCGGGTGCCGGCATGGATGAAATGAAATACGACATGTGCGGTGCCGCCAGCGTACTGGGCGTCATGACGGCACTGGTCGAATCCGGCCTGCCCATCAACGTGGTTGGCGTAATGGCCTGCGCAGAGAACATGCCATCCGGTCGCGCTACCCGCCCCGGCGACATCGTCACCACCATGTCAGGCCAGACCGTGGAAATCCTCAATACCGATGCTGAAGGCCGTCTGGTACTCTGTGATGCACTGACCTATGTCGGCCGCTTCAAACCGGCTGTCGTGATTGATATCGCCACACTGACAGGTGCCTGCGTTGTGGCGCTGGGCAAGGTGGTTTCCGGCCTGTTCTCACCTGCTGATGATCTGGCCAATGCCCTGCTGGAAGCGGGCCTGCAAAGTGGCGACCGTGCCTGGCGCATGCCGGTATGGCAGGACTATCAGGACATGATCGACTCGCCATTTGCCGACATTGCCAACATCGGCAACGCCCCGAATGCCGGCGCCATCACTGCAGCCTGTTTCCTCGCCCGCTTCACCAGGGACTACACCTGGGCACATCTGGACATTGCCGGCACCGCCTGGCACTCCGGCGCCCAGAAAGGCTCTACCGGCCGGCCGGTCCCGCTGCTGATGCAGTATCTGAAAAACCGCACAATCTGACAGGCGCATACAGGTAACCATGGAAATCACCTTCTACGCCCTGACCGACACCGATCCCGGCAAGCGCCTGCATACGGCCTGCCGGATCATCGACAAGGCGTTCCAGCAGAAGCACACCATTTATGTGCATGCCCGGAATCAGGCTGAAGCCGAGCAGCTTGACGAGCTGCTCTGGACATTCCGCGCCGAAAGCTTCATCCCGCACCATCTGGTCGGCGATGGCCCAACGCCGCCGCCACCCGTGCGTATTGGCTGGATGCAAATCCCTGCCGAGGCCCGCGATGTCCTGATCAACCTGCATGCTGATGCGCCCGCCAACCCCACCCAGTTCCGCCGCATTATTGAAATCGTGGGGGGTGACGAGCCGATGCGCGAGGCGGCACGTACGCACTGGCGGCAATACAAGCAGCAGGGCTACCCTGTGCAATCCCACAACATCTGAGGCTTTCATGGCGGCTGCCGACCGACTGCTCCCTGATCTGGGTCCTGACTTCGACACTCGCTGGCGACGATCATCCCGTGCCCTGCGCCGGGAGCTGATTACCGAAATACGCTCCATCTATATGCTGCTGGAAGAGGAGGATCTGCCCTTGCTGGCTGGCGCAGCGGCTACGCCTCCCGCCCCGGCAAAGCGGAATACACCCCAGACCCCCGGCCAACCGGCAAAACCCCAACAGGCCAACCTGTTCGGTGCGACTGAAAGCACCCCCGGCCAACCGGAAAATCCCTTCCTGCCGCAAAGCGTGCGTGACCGCCTTCAACACAGCCAGAGCCAGACACGCACCCAGTTGCAGGAGCTGATGCAAAAGCCGCCGGCGCCAGTCAGTCATGAACAGGTCGATCTGGAGCGTGAGCTCCGCCTGCGCCTTGGCCCCGTGATCGAGACGCTGATTGACTCACACATGGAACTGATCAAGGGCGAGCTGCGCGTCAGACTGCGCGGCGAAATGGACAGGCTGATTGCCGAGCATTTGAAAAAGTAACTGCCAGCAACGCCAGATCAGGCCCCAACGAAAGACTCCCGTCCGGCCCCCTCCCCCGATATACTCCACGGTTTGCCCGTCACGTTTGCGCAAGGCCCCCCTCATGAGCATGGAACCCACCTTCAATCCCGCCGACATCGAGCGCCAGTGGTACGACACCTGGGAGAAAGCCGGTTATTTCAGGCCCTCCGGCGAAGGTGCCCCCTACTGCATCATGATCCCGCCGCCCAATGTCACCGGCTCGTTACACATGGGGCACGGCTTCAACAACACCATCATGGACACCCTCATCCGCTATCACCGCATGAAGGGACACAACACCCTGTGGCAGCCCGGCACCGACCACGCAGGCATTGCCACACAGATGGTGGTGGAGCGCCAACTGGCCGCCGACGGCATCACCCGTCACGATCTGGGCCGCGACAAGTTCCTGGAAAAGGTCTGGGAATGGAAGGAACAGTCAGGCGGTACCATCACCCGCCAGATCCGCCGCCTTGGCTCCTCCGTGGACTGGTCGCGCGAACGCTTCACCATGGATGACGGCCTCTCCAACGCCGTGAAGGAAGCCTTCGTGCGCCTGCATGAAGATGGCCTTATCTACCGCGGCAAACGTCTGGTGAACTGGGACCCGAAACTGCATACCGCCATTTCCGACCTTGAAGTGCTGAGCGAAGAAGAAAAAGGCTCGATGTGGCATTTCCGCTATCCGCTGGAAGATGGCAGCGGCCACCTTGTCGTCGCCACCACCCGTCCGGAAACCATGTTGGGCGACACCGCCGTCGCCGTCAGCCCAGATGACGAACGCTACCAGCACCTGCTCGGCAAAAAAGTACGACTGCCCGTTACCGGCCGCCTGATTCCGGTAATTGCCGATGCCTATGTCGACAAGGAATTCGGCACCGGCTGCGTGAAAATCACGCCGGCACACGACTTCAACGACTATGAAGTAGGCAAGCGCCACAACCTGCCGCTGATCAACATTTTTGATCGCAACGCACATGTAAAAACAGAATTTGATGTACTGAGCTACGCCAACGAAGTTGCACCGGGCACGGCTTCGCCTGCCGACTATGCCGGTCTTGACCGTATTGTGGCGCGCAAGAAAATCGTGGCGCAGGCCGAGACCGAAGGCTGGCTGGAAAAGATTGATCCGCACACCCTCAAGGTGCCGCGTGGCGACCGCAGCAATGTGGTGATCGAACCCTGGCTCACTGACCAGTGGTACGTAAAAACCCAGCAGCTTGCACAGCCCGCCATTCGTGCCGTTGAGGACGGCCGCATCAAGTTCGTGCCGGAGCAATACCAGAACATGTACTTCGCCTGGATGCGCGACATCCAGGACTGGTGTATTTCCCGTCAGCTCTGGTGGGGTCACCGAATTCCGGCCTGGTACGACAACAATGGCAAGGTGTATGTCGGGCGCAACGAAGCCGAAGTGCGCAGCAACAACAAGCTGGGCGACGAGGTCGAACTGCGTCAGGACGAAGATGTGCTCGATACCTGGTTCTCCTCCGGTCTGTGGACCTTCTCCACGCTGGGCTGGCCAGAGAACACGCCCGAGCTGAAAACATTCCACCCGACTGATGTACTGGTCACCGGCTTCGACATCATTTTCTTCTGGGTCGCGCGCATGATCATGATGACCATGCACTTCGTGCGTGACGAAACCGGCCGCCCCGAGGTCCCGTTCAAGACCGTGTATGTGCACGGACTGGTCCGCGATGCCGAAGGCCAGAAAATGTCGAAGTCGAAGGGCAATGTGCTGGACCCGCTCGACCTTATTGACGGAGTTGACCTGGAAACCCTGGTCGCCAAGCGCACCACCGGCCTCATGAAACCGCAGGACGCGCCCAAGATCGAAAAAGCCACGCGCAAGGAG
>JBASJP010000248.1:0-1673 GCA_049655345.1 Moraxellaceae bacterium | reverse complement strand
TGAGTTGTTGCCGCACCGCTGGCAACCACAAAGTCAAGCTATTTGATTCCCGGCCACAGCCGTTACGCTGCGGTCAAGATGGGTTCACCGCGCGCTTACGCTCCTCTTCACGCTGCCATGCTTTAAGTAGCTCGTTGTCTTCACTCTCGAGTTCCAGCTCCTTCGACTGCACCATCCGAGCCAGCGCTGGGTTGAACACCCAGCTCTTGCACTGCACGTCGTCGATCACGGCAGACTGCAACTGGTCAACCGTAATTCGGCGCTGTTTCGTCGTCAGGAGAGTTAAGTCGATTTCGACGCATGCCAGGCCATGGCGGGCGATCAGTGCTCTTTTGGCCGTATCTACTCGGTGAGTGACCGCGACCTCAATCAGAAGCTGGAAGCTCTCAGAGGGATTTCGACTTGACCGGGCAATGCACATCACATCCGGTACCAAACCTTGCAAGGGTGCCTCCAGGCGAACCTCAGACAAGGTTAAGTTTTGGCTATCGATGTGAACATGAAGTCTCTTTAGACTGCCGTCGTGCATCACGCGGGACACTTCCTGGTCACAGTAGGGGCCTCTTAGCCGCCCAGCCTTGGAAAGGATCTCCTTGACCTTTGCATGCAGTACCGTTTCTGACTTCTGCAGGTGGGACAGACCATCCAGTGACCCAAGTTCTGAGGGAATTCGGTCCATCGCCTCTTCGGCTGCGGTCGCTGCCTTTCGTTGAGCCTCTGAGTTCAATTCGTCGTCATCCCAGTGCTTCTCCCAGCAGGAGAAGCCGCTGTCAAGCCGCAGCGCTTGGAGGATTTGCTCGGGCTCCCACGACGCGACGATGGGATCGTTCACTCGGATGGTGATCACGCCGTCAACGGCGATGTCCGATGAGAGATTGGGTCGCGCCTGCAGCTGAACCAAAACAGTCCGACCATCTATCGTGATCCTCGCCGATTGGCTATCAAGCCAGACCTTATCTGAGATGCGGCCACTCCATGATCGACCAACGGCCTCCGCTGTGTAAGTCGTGCCGGAGGCCCCTTGGTGAACACCGGGTCTCCTGGGCGGCGGCAGATCGATCTCGCCGCGCTCCATGAGCAGGTGAAGCGCTGCCAGCTTTGCCATCAGAAAGCTGCAGTCCCTGCGCTGATGTCCAGTAGGGTGACGGAAGAACATCCCACGGGTGTTGGCCTTCAGGAAATGGCTCGCATCCTTACCAGCGTTGACGGCCTGCAGGTTTTCTCCGCAAGCCGGGCATTTGCAGCCGCAGGCATTCCCATTTTGATCAGCACGCAGCCAGCCGACGTAGGTAGCTTCGCCGCTCGCCTTGTGCTCAGCCCAGCGCATCGGCTGGTCTTGCGGTGTGTTTGTGGCGACTGTTCGCACATCCCCGCGCTCGACATTCACTCGCCCCATGTTTGCCCTCTCCCTTTTTAATGCATCGTATCAGGCGCCACTACCGAGCCCCCAAGCTGATGCGCCGACATGCTCCCATCGTGTCGGCGCGGTCACCTCCAATGGCAGCTATGTGGCACAGGGGCTTATGTGAAATTCCTGCCAGAACCTGAAGACCGTATTCGACCGTGTCGCGCCACGGTAATGTGATGACATTCTGAATAGCAATTGAGCACGATGATGAGATGGGATGGGGCAACAGGAACTCGAACCGGACTGGCGCAGCTATGCTGCAATG